>JAPHSB010000381.1 GCA_026193295.1 Lysobacterales bacterium | reverse complement strand
TTCCCGAATGAATTCGGTCCTACGGGTTATTGTTCGAGACCGGTCATGCCGAGGATGTTG
The DNA here is from genome assembly GCA_026193295.1 of Lysobacterales bacterium. GTDB lineage: Bacteria > Pseudomonadota > Gammaproteobacteria > Xanthomonadales > SZUA-36 > CALKKN01. The sequence goes on along the minus strand of JAPHSB010000381.1, from coordinate 4,863 downwards.
TAACCGGAGTCGACGAAGGTGGTCTCGCCGGTGACGCCCGAGGCCAGGTCGGAGCACAGGAACGCCGCGACGTTGCCGACCTCCTTGGGCGTAATGTTGCGCCGCAGCGGCGCGTTCTCTTCCACGTGGTGCAACATCTTGCGGAATTGGCCGATACCGGCCGCGGCCAGGGTCTTGATCGGCCCGGCTGAAATGGCATTTACGCGAATCCCCCTGGGACCCAGGCTGCGCGCCATGTAGCGCATGTTGGCCTCGAGGCTGGCCTTGGCCAGGCCCATCACGTTATAGCCCGACAGGGCCCGCACCGAGCCCAGGTAGGTCAGCGTCAGCATGGCCCCGTTGCGCCCCTCCATCATGCCCAGGCCTGCCTTGGCCAGCGCCGCGAAGCTGTAGGAGCTGATATCGTGTGCGATCTGGAAGCCTTCTCGGTTGACCACGTCCATGTAGTCGCCATCCAACTGGTCACGCGGTGCGAAACCCACCGAGTGGACCAGGATGTCGTAGTGGTCCCAGTGCGTGCGCAGCTCGTCGAACAGCTTATCGATCTGTTCATCGAAGGCGACGTCGCAGGGGATCACGATGTTCGACCCGGTCGCCTCGGCAATGCTCTCCACGCGCGGTTTCAGCTTGTCGGTCTGGTAGGTGAACGCCAGTTCCGCTCCCTGTTCGTGCATGGCTTCGGCAATACCCCAGGCGATGGAGCGGTTGCTGGCCACGCCTACGATGAGGGCTCGTTTTCCTGCGAGAAATCCCATGGCTGGTTCCTGTGATTATCCGGGTTGGAAGATTGGGGCAGGTTAACGGAAAATCCTGAATCCGTCACCTGCAAGAAATGCGGGACCGAATTCATTCGGGAATTGCAGGAACAAAAGAAGACCTTCCCGAATGAATTCGGTCCTGCGTTATCTTTGCGGGCGGAACTCCAGCCTTTGGGCGGCGTTGCGTTCCACGATGGCGCCATCCTGGAATACCACCTGGCCGTTGACCAGGGTGGCGAGAATGGAGGAGCGGAAGGTTTCGCCTTCGAACGGGCTCCAGCCGCACTGCGAGAGCACGCGCTCACTGGTGACCGGGGTGGGCCGGTTGGTATCGACCAGGACCAGGTCGGCCCAGCAGCCTTCGCGCAGGTAGCCGCGGTCGATCACGCGGTAACGCTGCGCCACGTTGTGGGTAGTCTTGAGCACGATCTGCTCGAGTGTGAGCACGCCATCGTGGTAGAGCTCCAGGGTGGACAGCAGGGCATCCTGCACCAGCGGCAGGCCGGAGGGCGCCTTCAGGTAGTCGCTGTCGGCCTTTTCCTCGCGGGTGTGCGGCGCGTGGTCGGTCGCGATGATGTCGAGCCGGCCGCTCTTCAGTGCGTCGAGGAGCCCGGCTTTATCCGCCGGCGTCTTGATCGCCGGATTGCACTTGATGCGATTGCCCAGGCGCTCGTAGTCGTCGCTGTCGAAGTGCAGGAAGTGCACGCACACTTCGGCGGTGACCAGCTTGTCGTCAATCGGTCCTGGTTCGAACAACTCCATCTCGCGGGCGGTGGACAGGTGCAGCACATGCAGCGGCGCCGCGTTCTCCCGAGCCAGGCCGATCGCAGTCTGGGTGGAGCGGTAACAGGCCTCGGCGCTGCGGATGTTCGGATGCTCGCTGACCGGTATCTCGCGCCCATAGCGCGCCAGCGCCGCTTCGAGATTCTGCTTGATTACCGGGGTCGATTCGCAATGCGTTACGATCAGCGCCCGGGCGTCGCGAAATATCCCGGACAGCGTAGTTTCGTTATCGACCAGCATGTTGCCGGTCGAAGCGCCCATGAAAATCTTGATGCCGCAGGCGGTACCCGGTTCGAGCGCGCGGATCACCTCGAGGTTGTCGTTGGTGGCGCCCAAATAGAAAGCGTAGTTGGCCAACGATTTTTCGGCGGCCAGGGCGTACTTGTCTGCGAGTGCCTCCAGCGTCACCGTCGGCGGCAGGGTGTTGGGCATCTCCATGAAACTGGTAATGCCGCCGGCCACGGCCGCGCGGGATTCCGACCAGATGCCGCCCTTGTGGGTCAGGCCGGGCTCACGGAAATGGACCTGGTCGTCGATCATGCCGGGCAGCAGCCAGGCGCCCCCGGCGTCGAGGATTTCCATCGATGCATCGCCGCCGATAGCCGGGTCGATGCGGGCGATGCGCCCGTCGCGGACCAGCAGGTCGGACTCGAAGATGGTTCCCTCGTTCACGAGGCGTGCGTTATTGATCAGCAGTGGTTTGTTCATGGCTGTGGATTATCGGCGATAAATGGGGTCAGAGTAAAAACTCCGTGTGCGCGGGATAAATGGGGTCAGAGTAAAAACTCCGTCTGCACGGACTCGAAGCATCATAATCGGATAAATGGGGTCAGAGTAAAAACTCCGTCTGCACGGACTCGAAGCATCGTAATCGAGCCGGAGTTTTTACTCTGACCCCATTTATCTGCTTTGACCCCATTTATCCCCATTTATCCATTCACGGCACTGGGTCGTAGCCGCCGTCGCAAAAAGGGTGGCAGCGACCGATGCGCTTGATCGCGAGCCAGCCGCCCCGCAACGCACCGTAGCGGCCGATGGCTTCGGTGGCGTACTGGGAACAACTGGGCGTGAACCGGCAGTGATTGCCCAGGAAGGGACTGAGCAGCAACTGGTACGCCCGGATCAGGAATTGGAGCAGCCTCGTCATGGTGGATATCTGCGTGGTTTCGCGGCGTACCGAAAATGGAAAACTTGCTGTCAGGCCCTAGTTCGGCTATAACACTGCAATTTCTTTTTCGGGTATTTTGTCTGGAAATAACAAAAAAAGTATAAAAATCATCACGTTAGACAAAATCCTGGAAAACGCAAAAGCCAAAGGAGTAGCTTAGCACGATGACATCCGAGCGCGTTAAATTGAAAAAGGGATACAAGCCCCGCAAGAACGAAGCCTACATGTCCCCCCAGCAACTGGAGTATTTTCGCCAGAAGCTCCAGAAATGGCGCGAAGAGCTGGTCGAGGAATCCAGGGAAACCATCGCCCACTTGCAGCACGAAGTCCGGGACGTGGGTGACGAGGCCGAACGCGCGACCCGGGAAACGGAGAACAGCCTGGAATTGCGGACCCGCGATCGCTATCGCAAGCTGATCCGCAAGATCGACAAGGCACTGAATCGCATCGAAGAAGGCGAGTACGGCTACTGCGAGGAGACCGGCGAGGAGATCGGCATCGAGCGCCTGGAAGCGCGCCCCATCGCCACGCTGTGCCTCGACGCCCAGGAACGCTGGGAGCTCCGGCAGCGCCAGCTTGGGGAGACTCGCTAGTCTCAAAAAAAGCAAGGCCCAGATCGCTCAGTCCAGCCCCCGCCGGGGAATCTGCCGCAGCTGGGAACCAGAAAAATAGTTCCGGTTTTTCTTAATGATTTGTTAACAAATGGCCGCGAATTTTGTACAATAGGCGGTAGTCACAATTCTGCCATGTGGGCAGCCCAAAATGTGATGCTACTGTAGGAGGAGCGTTGCGTGAAAACAAAAACCCTTATTTCGTCATTGGTAGTTGCCGGCCTTGCATTTGGCGCCGTCAACGCCATGGCAGATGCCGATCAACCCTGGCATATCACCGGTCAGGTTGGTGGCATGAACCTCGATTCGGACCGCAACACCCGCGATGACGATGTGTGGTGGTCCGTGGGCTTTGGACGTTTCTTCGGGAACAATGTGAGCCTGGACCTCGAATACGACGAATTCCAGGGCACTTACAGGGATTACGCCACCATGGTTCCCGGCGCGACCTACGACCAATGGGGCTTGAGCCAGTGGGGCCTGATGGGCCGCTATTTCTTCACTGACGCCGCAGTGCGCCCGTTTCTGGCCGGCGGCGTGGGCTATATCAAGCATCGCAACGTGATGGCCGAAGACAGCGACCTTGGCGTGAGCCTCGGCGTCGGTCTGCAGGGCAAGATCGCCAAGCACTGGAGTACCCGGGCGCAGATTCTGTACCGCTATGACGGGGATGACACCAGCCTCGCTTCCAATAGCGGTTACAACGATCTCATTTACAGCATCGGCTTGAGTTTCGACTTCGGTGGCAAAGAGCCGCCTCCGCCGCCTCCGGCCGCGCCGCCGCCGCCGCCACCGCCGCCGCCGAATCCGGACCTGGACGGTGATGGCGTGCCCAACGAGCGTGACAAGTGCCCGAACACGCGTCCGGGCGCCGTGGTCGACCTGGACGGCTGTGAAGTCGAAGCCGTGATCGAACTCGAAGGCGTTTACTTCGACTTCGACAAAGCCACCATCAAGCCGGAAGGCAAAGTCGTCCTCAACGAGGCCGCCGCGCTGCTGAAGAAGCACGAGCGCGTGGTCGTCGAGGTGGCTGGCCATACTGACAGCACGGGTAGTGATACCTATAACCAGGGCCTCTCGGAGCGCCGCGCCAACTCGGTCAAGGACTACCTGACCTCGCAAGGTGTAACGGCAACCCGTCTGACCGCCAAAGGCTATGGCGAAGCCCAGCCGGTGGCCAGCAACGATACGAAGGAAGGACGTGCAGAAAATCGCCGCGTCGAGCTGATCGTGCTCGATCGTTAAGGCGACCTCCTCCTGGTGAGGGAAAAGCCCCGCTTCGGCGGGGCTTTTTTTGTGGGTCCGACGGAGACGGGATTTTCCGGGCCCTGACTTGTCCAGGCACGCCTGCACTTGGTCTTCACTCACCCCATAGCGCTGCTATGGGGTTCGCTCCAGACCGGCGCGCAGCCGCACCTGTCCGGCGTCATAGCCCCGCAAACCGACGCAATTGCCGGGCCTTGGCCCGACCATGGCGCCTTTCGATTCTCCCGGGTCCCACGTTTGGCCGGTGATGCGCGTAGGAGCGAACGTTGTTCGCGAT
>JAPHSB010000166.1 GCA_026193295.1 Lysobacterales bacterium | reverse complement strand
TTTTTTTGGAGAGTTGAACAGGTGAGACGCTTCACGATTTTTGCCATTTTCCTGCTGGCTGCGTGTACCGCTTACGCGGCCGTGGATTCCCACGAGGCGCTCAAGCTCGAGCCCGACATGGATCAGCGCTATGCCAGCAGCATCGCGACGCGCTTCCTGACCAACTACCACTACAAGCGCACCCGGCTGGACGATGAATTGTCCAGCGAGATTTTCGACAGCTACCTGGAACTGCTCGACCCCAACCGGATTTACTTCCTGGCGGGCGACATCGAGAGCTTCGAGCGTTACCGGACTGGCATGGATGACGCGCTGCGCCACTCTGATCTGCTGTCGGCCTACGAGATGTTTAACGTGTATGCGGAGCGGGTCCAGCAGCGGATCGACTATGCCCGCAAGCGCGTCCAGCAGCCCTTCGATTTCACGATTGACGAATATTATCAGTACGATCGCGAGGGCGAGCCCTGGGCGGCGGACAGTGCCGAACTGGACGAGTTGTGGCGCAAGCGGGTGAAGAACGACTACCTGCGGTTGCTGTTGACCGACAAGGAGCCCGAGGCCATCGTGCAGACGCTGAATGAGCGCTATCAAGACCAGGAGCGCCGCATCCACGAACTGAACAACGAAGACGTGTTCCAGTTCTTCATGAACGCCTTCGCCCAGTCGATCGAACCACATACCGCTTACCTGTCGCCGCGCAGCTCGGAGAACTTCGAGATCTCTATGAAACTGTCGCTCGAGGGTATCGGCGCACTGCTCGGCCGCGAAAATGAGTACACGGTGATCTCGAGCATCGTTCCGGGTGGGCCCGCCGACCAGGACGGGCGGCTCAAGGCGGGCGATCGCATCACCGCGGTGGGCCAGGGCAACGACGGCAAGATGGTCGATGTGATCGGCTGGCGCATCGATGATGTCGTCGATCTGATCCGCGGCCCCAAGGACACGGTGGTTCGGTTGGATGTGCTTCCGGAGGACGCCAGCATCAGCGGGCCAAGCCACGTAATCGACATTGTGCGCAACGAGGTGAAGCTCGAAGAGCAGGCCGCCAAGAGCGAAATCATTGATGTTCCTGTTGGGGACGGCGAGGGTGAAACCGTGAAAATCGGCGTAATCGACTTGCCGGTCTTTTATCTCGACTTCAACGGCCGCGCGCAAAATCTTCCGGATTACCGCTCCAGCACCCGTGACGTGCAGCGCCTGATTGGCGAGCTGAAAGAGAAAGGTGTCAAAGGCATCGTCGTGGATCTTCGCAACAACGGCGGCGGATCCCTGCTTGAAGCCACCACGCTGACCGGCCTGTTTATCGACAAGGGGCCGGTGGTGCAGGTGCGCAACTCCAGCGGCCGCATCTCGCTCGAGGAAGACACCGACTCGGGCATGGCATGGGACGGCCCGTTGGCGGTGCTGGTCAACCGCTACAGCGCGTCGGCCTCCGAAATTTTCGCGGCCGCCATCCAGGACTATGGCAGAGGCGTGGTGATCGGCGAAACCACCTTTGGCAAAGGAACGGTTCAGAGCCTGCTGGATCTCGACGACTATGCGCCTTCGGACAAGCCCGGCATGGGCCAGCTGAAGATCACCATGGCGCAGTTCTTTCGCGTCAATGGCGGGTCCACCCAGAACAAGGGCGTAGTCCCCGACATCCGCTTCCCCTCGGCCGGAGACCCGGCGGACTATGGTGAGCGTTCGCTGGACAACGCCTTGCCATGGACCAGTATTGACGCAGCCCGTTTTGATCCCAGCGGTGACCTGAGCCGCTTGGTCGTCGTGGCCGACAGCCGCTACCAGGGCCGCATGGCTGGTGACCAGGAGTTCGACTGGCTACTCAACGACATCGATGATTTCAACCAGCATTCCAATGAAAAGAGCGTTTCGCTGCTGGAGTCGGTTGGTCGCGAGAAAATGAAGGAAGCCGAAGAAAAGCGGGCGCAGCGCAAAGAGCAGCGGGACCCCGGGGGTCCCTTGCTGGCGAAGGACGACCTACTCGTCAACGGCCCGGACGTCGAAGCCGTTGAGGCTACTGACGAAAGTGAAGGGGCCGAAGGTGAAGACGAGCAGGCAGGTCCTGACCTGTTACTGCGCGAGGCCGCGCGCATCGTATCCGACATGGTGGAATTGGAGTCCGACGGCGACCTGCTGGAGCAGCAGTTCGCTCAGATCAGCGAGAAATCACCGCAACAACCAAAACCGGACCCGGTCCTCAACTGATCCAGCCGCCAGCAGCGGTCAAGGAGAAGCCGGCGCTCGGGCCGGCTTTTCCATTTGCACTCAGTCTTTCTTCAACAGGTCGCGGATTTCCGTGAGCAGGGTTTCCTCGGCGGTTGGCTTGGGTGGTGCCGGAGGCGCTGCCTCTTCCTTCTTTTTCAGAGAGTTCATGGCCTTGATCACCATGAAGATGGCGAAGGCGATGATGACAAAGTCGACAACGGTCTGGATGAACGACCCGTAGTTGAGCGTTACCGCGGCTACGTCTCCGCTGGCCTCCTTCAGCGTGACCGCCAGGTTGCTGAAGTCCACGCCGCCGAGCGCCATGCCGATGGGAGGCATCAGCACGTCGCTGACAAAAGATGAAACAATCTTGCCGAAGGCGCCGCCGATGACGATACCCACGGCCATGTCCACCACGTTTCCACGCATCGCGAAATCGCGAAACTCGCTCATCATGCTCATTGCTCTCTCCTCTTTTTGCTGTGTTATTCCAAGCGTTCTCATGATACCGGATTCGCGCCCTGCTGAGCGGGCTGCCGTCCGCTGCTGCTGATAGAATCCTGCGCTATGAGCAACACGTGCTTCGTCCAGGTCGCTTTGCCGGTTCCCCTGCCGCAGCTGTTTGACTATTTGCCGCCCCAAAACGGTCCGCTGCCGGCACCCGGTTCGCGCGTCCTGGTGCCGCTGGGGCGCCGTAAGTTGGTGGGTGTGGTGATATCACTCAGCGACCGCAGCGCAGTGGCCGCCGGCCGGCTGCTGCCGGTTATCGAGGCTTTGGATGCGGGCCAACCCATCCTGGATGCAGGTCTGCTGAGCCTCCTGCGCTGGTGTTGGCAGTACTACAAACATGCCCCGGGTGAAGTCGTGGTCGGCGCGCTGCCGCCGGCGTTGCGCAACGCCACGGCCACGCTGCCCATCCCCCCGCAACGCTATCTGCTGACCGCCGCCGGCCGCGAACGGCTGCAGCGAGGGCCAGGTCGGGCGCCGGTCCAGCACCAGATGCTGGCCGTCCTCGCCGACGGTCCGTGCCGCGACGAAGCGCTGACACCGATCGGCAGCCAATGGCGCAAGACCCTTGCCATCCTTGCGGAGAATGGCTGGGTTATCAGCGAACCGGCGCCACCGGATCAGCCCCACCCGGTATCCGGCCCGACCCTGACCCGCGACCAGGACGAGGCCGTCGCTGCGGTACTGGCCGATTTTGGGCGCTTCCGCTGTCACCTGCTGGATGGCATTACTGGCAGCGGCAAGACCGAGGTATACCTGTGCCTGCTCGAATCGGTGTTGCAAAGAGGTGGCAAGGCGCTGGTGCTGGTGCCTGAGATCGGCCTGACTCCGCAGTTGTTGCGGCGTTTCCGGCATCGACTTGGATTCGAGCCGGCGGTGATTCACTCCGGGCTGGCTGCCGGTGAGCGGCTGGAAGCCTGGAGCGCGGCAGGTTCAGGGCGGGCGGCGCTGGTGGTGGGCACGCGTTCGGCGCTGTTCACGCCGATGCCCCGCCTGCAGCTGATCATCCTCGACGAGGAACATGACGCTTCGTTCAAGCAACAGGACGGATTCCGTTATTCGGCTCGGGATGTAGCGGTAAAGCGGGCGGCGGAGCTGCAGATTCCGGTCCTGCTGGGCAGTGCGACGCCCTCGCTGGAGTCCATCAATAATGCCAGCGAAGGCCGTTATGCCTGGCACCGCCTGCGCGAACGCGCCACGCAGGCCGCGCTGCCGTCCTGGCGGGTCCTGGATGTGCGGCAGCAGGACATCGTCGGGGGGCTGGCCGTGACGGCCCTGGACGCCATCGCCGAGACACTGGAGCGTGGCGAGCAGGCGATGGTGTTTCTCAACCGGCGTGGCTACGCACCGGTGTTGATGTGCCAGTCCTGCGGCTGGCATGGCAGCTGCGAACGGTGCGACGCCAACCTGACCTGGCACCGCTCGGCGGGACGCCTGGTTTGCCATCACTGCGGCAGTCAGCGTCGCGCACCCCGTTTATGCCCGGACTGCCAGGCCGACGCTCTGGTGGGGGCGGGTGAAGGAACCCAGCAGTTGGAGGAGGTGCTGGAACGCCGCTTCCCGGACGTACCCATTCTACGCTTCGATCGCGACGCCACCGCGCGCAAGGGCATATTGGACCAACATATCGAGGAGGTGCGCCGGGGCCACCCCTGCCTGTTGGTGGGCACACAAATGCTGGCCAAGGGTCACCACTTTCCGGGCATGACATTGGTGGTGATTGTGAACATCGACCAGGCCCTGTACAGCGCTGACTATCGGGCCCTCGAGCGCATGGGGCAGACGATTCAGCAGGTGGCGGGCCGGGCCGGGCGCAGTGACAAGCCGGGTACCGTCATCCTGCAGACCCTGCACCCCGAACACCCGGCGCTGGACCTCCTGTTGAGCAAGGGTTACGAAGACTACGCCCGCTGGCTGCTGGAGGAACGGCGGCTCGCCGGCCTGCCGCCGGCCGGTTACCAGGCCCTGCTGCGGGCCGATGCGCACGACCGCGGCTCGGTCGAGCGCTTTCTCGAGGAAGCCGCCGCGCTCTTTCCCCCGGGTGGAACACGCTTGTTCGGCCCGATGCCGGCCATCATGGAGCGGCTGGGCGGGCGTTCGCGCATGTACCTGGTTTTGCAGGCAGCCAGCCGCAGCGAACTCCACGGGCAAATCGATCCCTGGCTCCCGTGCCTGCGTGAGTTGAAATCCGGACGCAAGGCGCGTTGGGCCATCGACCTCGATCCGCAGGAGTTGTAAGCCGGGGCCATCTACCGACGGTGGGCCCATGTGATCACAAACGCCCGGCTACACTCGGATCCTGGTCTGTCCCCTGGTAATGATTCAGGCGGAATATCTGAATTAATTGATAATTAAATCAATGATGTACATCATTGACTGTCTATGCGAATGCGAGTACGCAATAAGTATTGGCGTTCGAGTCAATGAGGAGAAGATCTATGAAGACCAGGCGCAAACTCTGGCTCGCCGCGGTGAGCGGACTGTTTGTTCTTGCATTGTCAGGCACCACGGTCCAGGCAGCAGATGAACCCATGGGCGCAGTCATGTACGACGAGGCGGCCTACACCGAATTCGTTGAAAAAAAGATGCAGGAGCTCGACCAGCTGTATCTCAGGTTCTGCGATACCTGTGGTGCGGAGGCTTCGGAAGCTGCATTGGCGAGAAAAGAGTTTCTCACCAGTGTCCGCGAGTTGATGCAGTACATGAACGGCAGATTTGATGCGCTGGACCCCAAGAGGGGCGCCGCGCTTTCACCCACAGAAACCCTGGTGAGCATTCATGCTCTGACCATGCTGGTGGACATTCTGACGGCGACCGAGCTGGAACATATGACGGCGCATCCCTACGTCGAATAGACGAGAGAAAGAATACACTCCATGATTTCCTGCCCACGAGGCGGGGCTAAGTGTTTGCGCGCAAGAGTAAAGGGTTGCGCCCTGGCGTGACCATTGACACTAGGCATTTTGGCTCCATCTGGTAAAAGGTTGAACTTCAATCTCCCCGCACCGGAATACTCGGCAAACGAGGCAGGACTAATTCATGGAACAGGCAGAGAACAAAAAGGACACGCTTGCCGGATCGGAACAGGGCGCGCACCAGGCTTTCAAAGCGCTGAGCGTGGCAGCGAACGAGCTCATCATCGGCCAGCAACGGCTGATGGAGCGGCTGCTGATTGCCCTGCTCAGCAACGGCCACCTGCTGGTGGAGGGCGCGCCCGGTCTGGCCAAAACCACGGCCATCAAGGTCAT
>JAPHSB010000095.1 GCA_026193295.1 Lysobacterales bacterium | reverse complement strand
GCCATCACCCAGCCGATTGTCGCCCTCCAGCACCACGTTGACGTCGATCCTGACATCCGTACCCGGCTCCACCTGGCCGCGAATGTCCACGCGATCCGGGTCGATGATTTGGACGCCGGCGTCCATCAGCTCAGACGCTCTCCGACCGCGGTAACGGCTCTCCAGCGCGGCCAGCTGACGCCGGTCATTGGCGCCCTCCAGGTCGCGCGCATCGGGTGCGACCACGCCGTGAATCCTGGCCCGCTCGGCGTGAGCCAGCGAGAAGATGTCAGTCAGGTAGTATTCCTGCTTCACGTTTTCGCATTCGAGTCCCTCGAGCCAGCGCCGCAAAGAATCGGCATCGGCCATCATGATTCCTGTATTGACTTCACGAAATTCGAGTTGCTGGGGCGTGGCATCGCGGTGTTCAACCACGGCGATGACTTCCCCATCGTGGTCGCGAACCACGCGCCCATAGCCTGCCGGATCGGCCGGCATCATCGTCAGCACCGCCAGAGGGGCCGATTGATCACCCGACATCTCCCGGAGCACCGACAGCGGGATCAGGGGATGGTCGCCGAGCAGGATCAGGACTCTGGCATCGTCGGGAATGTGGGGCATGGCTTGCATCACGGCATGGCCAGTGCCCCGACGCTGCGACTGCAGCACCCAGTTGACTTCATGCTCACTGCAGGCGGCCTCGACCTGCTCCGCGCCGTTGCCAACGACGACGTGTATCGCCGCGGGCTGCAGCGCTGACGAGGTTTCGAGCAAATGCAGCAGCATCGGGCGGCCGCCCAGGGTGTGCAGAACCTTGGGCAGGCCCGACTTCATCCGTGTGCCCTCACCAGCGGCGAGGATCACGATGTGCAGCGGTTTAATCATGTGGCCATGTGTCCGGGCGGCTTTCCAGCAGAACAGTATAGCTCCCCGCGGCGCATCGCTCTATCATGGGCTCCGCTATGCGCCGATTCGCCCTCTGCATCATACTGCTGGCCCCTTTGCCGGGGGCTGGCAACGACTTCCAGCCGCGGTCCACCAACGACGGTCAGCTGATCATGCGCGGCGTACCGGAAATACCCGAAGACCTGGTCGTCCGCATCCGCCAGTACCAGGATGTGCGCTCGGCTACTTTTCTGGACTGGACGCAGGACGGCAAGGGCATCTACATCAGTACGCAGTTCGGTGACGTCAGCCAGATCCACCGCGTCCACGAACCCGGTGGCAGGCGGCAACAGCTGACCTGGTTTGCGGAGCCGGCAGGCCAGGTCCTGCGCCGCCAACAGTCGCATGAGCTCGCCATCACGATGGACCAGGGCGGCGGGGAGCAGGATCAGATCTTCCTGTTCGACCCGCGGAGTGGATCGAACCGCAGGCTGAGCGACGATCAGTCCCGTAATCGCTTGCTGCGCTGGAGCCGCGACGGACGTCGATTGGCCTTCCAGTCTTCCCGCCGCAACGGGCGCAGCAACGACCTGTGGATCATGGACCCGGATCAGCCCGACAGCGCCGAGCTTTTGCTCGAGGCGCCACCCGGGTCCTGGTACGGACCGGTGGATTTCAGCAATGACGGCCGCCTGCTGCTGGTGCAGCAGTTTCTCGGTGTCCAGGACTCCCGCATCCACATCCTCGACCTGACCGATCGCAGCCTGCAACTTGTTGCCGGGAACCCGGAGAACCCCTCGGCCAACCGCGCCGTAACCTTCGATCGCCGCGGGACGGGATTCTACTTCATTACCAACGCCCGCGGCCACTCCGCGGAGCTTGCGTGGAAAGCCCTCGATCCGGCGTCCCCGGCCCAGTCGCTGACGCCTGGCGTCGGTTGGGATGTCACTGATTTTGCCCTCAGTAGCGACGGCAAGCGGGGCGCTTTCGTCACCAACGAGGATGGCAGCGGCCGGCTCTATTTGCTGAATCCGCGGAGTCACGGATTTTCCAAAGTCAAAGAAATTCCAATGGGCCTGGTCTCGAACCTGGACTTCAGCCCCGACAACCGCAAACTGGCGATGACGCTGAGCACATCGCAGACCCCAAGTGACGTGTATGTGCTGCAACTCGGGCGTCGGCCTGAAAGCGCGCGCGAACTGACGCGCTGGACCTTCAGCGAAGTCGGCGGACTCGATACGGCGGAGTTTATCGAGCCTGAGCTGGTGCATTATCCGACTTTTGACCTGCGGGATGACGAACAACGCATGGTGCCGGCCTTCATCTACCGGCCGAGAGGCCCGGGTCCGCACCCCGTCATCATCTATGTCCACGGCGGACCCGAGTCCCAGTATCGTCCCGGATTCAGCGGACGCACCCAGATGTGGGTGACCGAACTGGGTGCTGCAGTAATTGCTCCAAATATCCGTGGCTCGACCGGCTACGACCTCGAGTACCTGGCCCTGGACAATGGCTACCGTCGCGAAGACGCAATCCGTGATATTGGCGCCCTGCTCGACTGGATCGCTTTGCAACCGGAGCTGGACGCCGGACGGGTCGGCATCTACGGCTCGAGCTATGGTGGTTATGTCGTGCTGGCCTCCGCAGTCCAATACAGTAACCG
>JAPHSB010000261.1 GCA_026193295.1 Lysobacterales bacterium | reverse complement strand
TTTGATATTTGGGGTCAGAGTAAAAACCCCCGGTTTTTACTGCGACCCGGTGGTCCATGGTCACTCCAAACCCGCCTGCCGCAGCGCTGCGTTGCGCCGCGCGCCCCGTCCAGGCGGCCGAGCCCGACGGCATTCATCGCGACGTATACGTGGCCGAGGAAGTAGTCCGGGAGCTCGGCCAGCAAACGCTGGGCAGCCTGCAAACCTTCCTCGTAGCGCCCCTCCTGCCAGTAGGCCTGCGACAGGTTGTCATAGACGATGGATGCCAGCCCGGCCAGGGGGCTGAGGCGCTGCTCGAAAACGAATTGTTCGAGCCTTTGTCAGTCGAGAACAATCCGGGCGTTGCGCGGTTGGATGGGCCGATTGTTATCGAAACCGAGCAGATCGTGGTAATGCTGGATCTGGTCCGGCGAGGCCGTCACGGGCTGCTGCATGACAACCCAGCGCACGCCTTCGCTGCACGGCGGGGTGGTCAACGAACCGTTGTAGAGAAAGTAGCGATCACGCGCCGGGAACAGATCGTTGTAGTCGACTGCGTCAGCCCTGGGATCTTCCCCTCTCGCGGCCCGAAACGAGGGTAACTGATCCATCAGTTTGTTGCGTTCGCCCTCCTTGAACAACACGCCCACAACGAGGAGTTCTCCCGCCTCGTTTTTATGAACCAGGTGTACTTCCATCGGGTAGTGTTCGCCGCCCACGGTGTGTTCGCTGGGGCTGTGAAAGTGAAACTGCTGCAACTCGAACCGATGCCCCCTGAACGAAACGTGGTTGCCCGGTTTCACGTTTTCCTGGATGGCGTGTCCCGTATTCACTTCGACCAGCTGGCCGGCTTGCGCATATTCGAAATTCACTTCGGGCAATGCCGTATCGATATCGGCCACCAGGTCAATGGGCGATTGGTTTCTGCCCCGACTGCACATGTCGAACTCATCAGCCAGCGCGCCCCAATGTTCCGGGCCTTCCGCGCCCTCGTAGTCCCAATGCGGGGTGCCATCGGAGCTATGCACGGCAAGCGGCCAAATCAGTGTAGCCAGGGTCCAAATGAGCAAGCGTTGCATGGCTGGTTTCCTCATTCAAAGGGGTAGGTGGGCAGAATATATCGCGTTTGAGCCATGAAGGCACTCCGTGCCGGGCGAAGCTCGGGGCGATGGGGTCGAAGCAGGGTGCCAGGGAGCTTGGTTACGAGCCCTGCGCTGATGATTCCGAGACTTGCAAGGGTGCCGACCTCACCTCACCCGGCGGGCACGAACGTTGCGACCCTTCACCTTGCCATTGGCCAGGTAGTTGAGGGCTTGCCTCAATGCGGCCGGGTCCAGGGCCACAAAACTGCACATGTCGAAGATGTCGATTTTGCCGATCTGCGATCCAGCCAGTCCGGCGTCCCCTGTCAAAGCGCCCAACAGGTCACCCGGGCGGATTTTCTGTTTGCGCCCCGCATCGACCTGAATGGTGACCATGGGCGCCTTCAGGCTGAAGCCCGGCGCACGATCCAGCGAGGCAGGAACATCGCAAATGCAGGGGGTGTTGAGATAGTTCTCGATCGCGTTCACACGCGCTTGCTCGGCTTCGCTGAAAATGCTCAGCGCGATGCCTTTTTCTCCTGCGCGGCCGGTACGCCCAATGCGGTGAACATAGATTTCAGGATCACGCGGCAATTCGTAATTGACCACCATCTGCAAGGACTTGATATCGAGCCCTCGCGCGGCGACGTCCGTTGCCACCAGCACCGGGCAACTGTTATTGGCGAATCGAACCAGTACCTGGTCGCGCTCGCGCTGTTCCAGGTCGCCGTGAATGGCCAGTGATTGGATACGGTTTTCATCGAGGAATGCGGCGACTTCATCGCATTGCCTCTTGGTGTGGCAAAACACCAGGGTGGACTCCGGTTGGTAGTGCTCGAACAGGGCCAGCAGGGTGTTGTTACGCTCGTGCTTCTTGACCTGATAGAACAACTGCTCGATCACGCCCGGCGCGTGCTCCGCTTCAACCGTGACCGTTACCGGGTTACGTTGAATGGCGCGGCTGATTTTCTTGATTTCCTCCGGGTAGGTGGCTGAAAACAATAGCGTTTGGCGGTTTCTGGGGGTGTGCGCAACGATCTCCTTCATGGCCTCGGAAAACCCCATGTCCAGCATCCGGTCCGCTTCATCCAGCACCAGGGTTTTCAGCCCGGCCAGCTCCAGCGTCTTTCTGTTCAGGTGATCCAGGATTCGCCCCGGCGTGCCGACCACGATATGTGCGCCATGCTCCAATGAGCCTTTTTGCGGGCCAAACGGTTTGCCGCCGCACAAGGACACCAGCTTGATATTGGAAATCGCCTGGGCCAGTCGACGCAACTCCTTGCCCACCTGGTCGGCCAGCTCCCGGGTCGGGCACAGCACCATCGCCTGCACACCGAAGAAACGCGGGTTGATGTGCTCCAGTAATCCGATCCCGAACGCCGCCGTCTTGCCGCTGCCGGTCTTGGCCTGGGCGATCAGGTCCGTGCTGCGCAGCACATGCGGCAAGCTGCTCGCCTGGATGGGCGTCATTCTCGCGTACCCCAGTGATGCCAGGTTGGAAAGCTGGGCGCTGGATATGGGGAGTGAGGAAAACTGGTCACTGGCCGCAGTGTTCATGGCGTGATTACCCGGGTGGATTGGGGTCGGACCTGTCTATCTGATTGATATGGAGATTGTTTCACGACTGATTGACCTTACCATAGCGCTTAGAGCGTTGTTTATGGGCCGAAAATGTCAGCACGTACTTTGGCCCGGAAGATGACCGAATCCTTAAATGGGTGATTTGTGAACCAAAATGGGCCGTTTAAGCTCGAGAGTACCCCGAAATGACACGCCAAAAGCCCTGGTAGCAGCTAATTGGGTTGGTCCGACCCCCGGCTCTTAGTTTCTGCGCAAGCTCTGCCTTTTTGGTTCAAAGCATACAGTGGGTAGGTCAAATGGTGCCGAAGGAGGGACTCGAACCCTCACTCTGTCGCCAGAACCGGATTTTGAGTCCGGCGCGTCTACCAGTTCCGCCACTTCGGCAAGGGGAGGCAAGGGCGCAAAGTATAGCCGCTCAGCGTTCCGGGTAGAAGTAGCCTGCGGCAAATCAGTTGCGCGCCGTCATTTGGGGCCCGGTTGCGGGATGCTATCCTGAACTGTACTACTACCTGGCGGCAGACGTGGCGATCGGCGGCGAAGCAAACACCTACCGGGGCGAGACCCTGATTATTGGCGGCGGCATTGCCGGCCTTGTCACGGCCCTGGAAATGCTGGACGGCGGGTGCTCGGTGGTGTTGGTCGATCGCGACAGCCCGGAGCGCTTCGGCGGCCTCGCGCGCTGGGCGTTCGGCGGCATGGCCCTGGTTGGCACCTCGGAGCAGAAGCGCCTGAAAATCACGGATTCGCCGAGCC
The DNA here is from genome assembly GCA_026193295.1 of Lysobacterales bacterium. GTDB lineage: Bacteria > Pseudomonadota > Gammaproteobacteria > Xanthomonadales > SZUA-36 > CALKKN01. Next base: position 10,410 of record JAPHSB010000261.1, on the reverse strand, counting down.
TGATGCTGGAAGACTGGATTCGCTTCGGCGAGCTGGACCCCGCCGACCAATGGCCGCGCGCTTGGGCCGAATGCTACGTCGAGGAATCGAACGCGCTCGTTTACCAGTGGCTGAAGAGCCTCGGGCTGAAATTCATGCCGGCGGTGAACTGGGTGGAGCGTGGCTCCTCGATCAAGGGCAATTCCGTGCCCCGTTACCACATCCTGTGGGGCGCCGGACGCGAACTGACGGAAACGCTGATTACGCGATTGCTCGAACACCCCCGTCGCGATCGGCTGACGCTGCTGCACCGTCACCGGGTCCTGACCCTGGATTGCGCGGGTGGGGCGGTCGAGGGTTGCAGCGGCATTGACGAGGCGACCGAACAGGCGTTTGCCGTGCGCGCCGACCACACCGTGGTCGCCACCGGAGGCATCAACGGCTCCGTCGAACAGGTGCACCGTCACTGGCCGGCAACCTGGCTGCCGGCCCCGCAAATCATCCTGAACGGCGCGCATCCCTTCAGTAACGGTGAAATCCACGCGGACTTCGCCCGCTACGGCGGCCGCCTGACCCACCTGGAACATATGTGGAATTACGCGGCGGGCATCCCGCACCCGCAGCCGCATTTCGAGGGCCACGGGCTGAGCCTGATACCGTGCAAAACGGGGTTGTGGTTATCACCGGATGGTGAGCTGGTGGGGCCCGCGCCGATGATCACCGGTTTCGACACGCGGGAGATGTGTCGACAGGTCGCCGCGCATCCCTATACCTGGCAGGTGCTGAACTGGAAGATCGCGGCGAAAGAGTTGGCCATTTCCGGCTCCGAGCACAACCCGCGCATCGTCAATCACCAACTGCTCCGCTTCCTGCTGGACCTCATGCTGGGCAATGATCGCCTGGTGCGACAGATGGTGGATGAATCGACCGAGTTCATGACTGCGCAAGGGATGGATGAATTGGCCGGGAAGATGAACCAGCTGACCGGCGAGAATCGCATCGACGCCCGCCACCTGGCCGAGCAGGTGCAAGCATACGACCGGACGCTGACCGATCCTGCCGAACGCGCCAACCATCCGGGCATCCAGCGCATCCTCGAACTCCGCCAGTGGCGCGGCGACCGGCTGCGCACCTGCAATCTGCAGCGAATTCTCGATCCAAAGGCCGGCCCGCTGCTGGCCATCCGCCTGCACTTCATCAGCCGCAAGAGCCTGGGCGGCATCCAGACGGACCTGCAGGGCAGGGCGCTGGCCGCCGATGGCAAGCCCCTGATTGGGCTATACGCGGTGGGGGAGGCGGCTGGTTTTGGCGGCGGCGGCGCCTCGGGCAAACGCTCGCTGGAGGGCACCTTTCTCAGCGGCTGCATCCTCACAGCGCGCAGGGCAGCGGCAGCTATTCTGGGTGCCCCGTAGGAGCGAACATCGTTCGCGAACCCGTTCCCGAATAAATTCGGTCCTACGAGATTTGCTCGAAATATTCGGCCACCGCCGGGCAGAAGCGGTCGTAGTCGACCAGGAAGGCGTCGTGGCCCTGTACCGAGGGCAGCAGTTGCGGATCGCAATCGACGCCGTGAGCGGTCAGGCCCCGGCAGATCTCCCGCTGTTGGTGCGGTGGCCACAGCACGTCGGTATCCACACCGATGATCTTGGCGGACTTCAGCTTCAGCGGTGCGAACGCCGCTGTCAGGTCCGGGTAGCCCTCGGCAAAGTCGTAAAGGTCCATGGCCTGGGACAGGTAGAGGTAGCTGCAGGGGTCGAAATTGCGGATGAACTTGCGCGCAGCGTTTTCCAGGTAGGACTCGATAGCGAAATGCATGCCGAACAGGCGCTCGTTGTAACGCTTTTGCGCCTGGCGGCCAAAACGCTCCCGCCACTCGGTCCCGGAGCGATAGGAAATCATGCCGAGCTTGCGCGCCAGGCGCATCCCCGTTTCCGGCCAGTCGTCGTCGGTGTAGCCGCCATCCTGCCAGCGCGGGTCGCGCACGATCATCTCGCGTTGCAGCGAGCGAATGGCGATGGCGAAGGGCTCGGCCCGGGCGGCGGTCGAAATGGCCAGGAAGTGCCGCGCGATGTCCGGCTGCTGCTGCATCAGGGCCAGGCCGCTCATGCCGCCCATCGACGGCCCGATCAGGCAGCGCAGTTGCTCGATGCCCAGGGCGTCGAGCACCAGCTTGCCGGCGGCGGCGATGTCCTGGATTGTCAGGTCAGGGAAAGACAAGCGGTACTCTTTGCTGGTCTCGGGATTGATGCTGGCCGGCCCGGTCGAGCCTTTGCAGCTGCCCAGCGAGTTGACGCAGACCACGAAGTTGTGGCGGGTGTCGATCGGCTTGCCGGGTCCCATCATTGGTTCCCACCAGCCGTCCTCGGGATTGTCTTCGCTGCTGGCCGCATGTGCGTTGGGCGACAACCCAGTCATGACCAACGATGCATTGGAGCGCTCCGCGTCCAGCTCACCCCAGGTTTCAAAGGCGATGTCGAGACGCGGAATCACGCCGCCCTTGAAGAAACGGAAGGGTTCCTCTACGTGCAGAAAACTCGTGCCATTGCGTTTTGATATGCGAGTGTTTGTTGCTCTCTGCATTACCTTTCGATTGGGTTGGGCCAGTGGGCAATAATACCTTGAGAGCCGCTGCAATACCTCAGTTTTGACTACCATGCGGGCGCCGGAAGCCCTACGATCACCGTCATGACCGGTCGCCCCTCAAGCAAGGTGAGCAGTGCTCAGCAGGACCTGCACCCAAAGTTGGCCGCCGTGGTGGACGCGCATTTGCGCCACGCCTGGCAGGCACCCTTGCATCCGCCTTCAGTTGACGCCTTCGCTGCCCTGCAAGCGCAGATGGGCGAAGAGACGCGGACACTGGTACTCGATTCCGGCTGCGGCACCGGCGAGAGCACCCGCCTGATCGCCCGGGCGATGCCGGATTGCCTGGTCATTGGGGTCGACAAGTCACGCGCTCGTCTGGCCCGGACCGGGGCTGCCGCGTTTCCCCATCGCGAGGGCAACGCGCTGTGGCTGCGGGCCGAATTGAGTACTTTTTGGCGGCTGGCGCGTGCGGCCGGGTGGCGCTTGCGACACCACTACCTGCTGTATCCCAATCCCTGGCCGAAGCCGGGCCAGTTGCAGCGCCGATGGCACGCGCATCCGGTGTTTCCCGAGCTGTTGGCACTGGGTGGGCAGCTGGAAATGCGCTGCAACTGGGCCATCTACGCGCAGGAGTTCGCAGCCGCCGCCAACCGGGTGCTGGGTACCCGCGCCAGTCCCCGGTTGCTGGGTGAGTCAGCCATTACCAGCCCGTTCGAGCGCAAATACCGCGCCAGCGGGCACCGTCTTTATTCGCTGTCGCTGTCCTGCGAGGCCGGCGGCGTGTAGTGATTCACCCCGGTCAGGCTGTTGTAAATAAAGGTCACCCATTGTTCCGGCGTGATCCATATGCCGCCGAGGGTCGCATCCCACTCGGCGGTGGGCTTGGCGGCGATGGCCTGCTGCAGATCGAGGCCCTTATCGACCAGCGCCTGCACGTTGGCGCGGGCTTTCACCAGGAAGTCGTGGTAGAGCTGCAATTCGGTCCGGTTGCTCAGCGGGCCGTGACCGGGAATGATTTTGGTCTGGTCGTCCGCCAGTTCGAGGCCGAGTTCGACTGCACCGATCATGCCCTGGATGCTGCCGCCGCCATCGAGGTCGATGTAGGGATAGAGTCCGTTGAAGTAAATGTCGCCCATGTGAACGACGTTGCTGACCGGGAAGTGCACGATACTGTCGCCGTCGGTGTGGCCGCGCGGCACGTGGTGAACGGTGACCGACTCACCATTAAGGTGCAGGGTCACGCGGTCGTTGAAGGTCACCACGGGCAGTGACTCGGGCGGGTAGGCCGGCGTTGTATCGTTGAAGAAGTTGTTGAACTGGTCGGTGCTCATGCGCCGGCGAATATTGTCGTGCGCGATGATGACGCTGCCGGTCTTGCCGAGGGTTTCGTTGCCGCCGACGTGATCGCCATGGTAGTGGGTGTTGATCACGAAACGCACGGACCGGTCGTCGATCTTGCGGATGGCCGCCAGCAACTGGTCGGTGAGCGGCTTCAGCTGATCGTCGATGATGAAGACACCGTCCGCACCGGCCGACATGGCGATGTTACCGCCCTGGCCCTTGATCATGGTGACGGTGTCGGACAGTTGGGTCGGCACGTACTCGACCGGCTTGTCCTGGGCCGCGAGGCTGCCGGCCAGGATCAGCGCGAGGAAAGGCAGGCCCTGGCCAAAGCGGGTGTTTAAGCAGAATTTTTTCATGACGCTCTCCAAGTGGCGGAGCGTCATTCTACCTGCTGATCGACGATCAACTCCACGGTATCGGTCGCGCTCAGGGGCACGGTCACGGCAGCGCTCTGCCAGTCGCCGCTCGCGGCTGCGGGTGTGCCGGACAGGGAAATGCGTGCCTGCAGCCTCACCTCCGACTCCAGTGAAATCTTGCGCTCGGCCAGCATGCTGTCCTGGTCGCTGATCGTGATGTCGAGCGGCAGGATCGGGTCGATCACGCGCCGCACGCCGAGCGGCGGGCCGACCGCGGGGCCGGGGGAGCGGATCACGACAAACAGGACCGCGCCGGTGGGGATCTTGTTGCGTGCCGCTTCGCCGGCTGCGATCCGCACGGGCGTGCCGCGCCAGCTGCCGTCAGCGGCCGGTTCGGGAGGGACGGTTTCCTGTGCCACCGGCTGGGCTGGCGCTGCCGCGGCCATTGGTATTACTGCCTCGGCCGTGGGCCTTCCGAGGCGCGTATTGGCCTCGTTGATCTGTGTCTGCACGGACTGTGCCACCGGGCTGCCCGGCTCCAGTTGCGCCAGCAGGGTTTCCCACTGGCTGACGGCGCCTTCCAGGTTGCCGGCCTGGGCCGCGGCAATACCCAGCAGCCACAGGCCTTTCTGCTGCGCCGGGTCCAGCTCCACGGCGCGCTGCAGCATCGCGATGGAATCGGCGTCTATCTGGCCATCATTGGAGGCGAAGATACGTGCTTCGGCCAGTTCCACCATGACCGCCGGGTTATCGGGAGCGATGCGGCGCGCGACCAGCAGTGCGTCCAGCGCTTCGGAATAGCGCTGCGTGGTTTTCAGCGTGCGGGCGAGCAGCAGCCAGCCGTCGAGATCTTCCGGTGACTCTGTCAGCTTGTCACGCAGCCCGTTGATCATCGTGTCGATATCGGCGTCGCCGGCTGCGTTGGCGGCCCCGGGGTGGGTCGCGGTCGCGACCGGCAGGTCGATGGCCTGCGGTGTGCCCACTCCGGTGTAAAGCCACAGGCCGGCCGCCGGCAACAGGAACATCAGGGCGAGCGCCGCGGGCTGCCAGAAGGTCTTGCCGCGCAGCAGCGGCATGAACGTAACGAGGGCCGCGACGAACAGCGCGACGGCCGCGATGATCCAGAACATCAGCTCAAATCTCCCTGTTGCTGCGCGGCGAGTTTGCGGTTACGGCTGCGTATGACGAAGAACACCACCACCGCTCCGCCGAACAGCAGGAAAATCGGCAGGATCCAGAGGGCCAGCGTATTGCTTTGCATCGGCGGCCGGTACAGCACGAAGTCGCCGTAGCGATCGACCATAAAGGTCTTGATCTGGTCGTTGGTCTGGCCGGCCATCATCATCTCGTAAATTTCCTGGCGTAGGTCCTGCGCCAGCGGCGCATCGGAATCGGCCAGGTTCTGGTTCTGGCATACCAGGCAGCGCAATTCCAGCGTCAGGTCGTTGAAGCGCATCTCCTGCGCATCGTCCTTGAACACCAGCGGTTCCTGCGCAAGCAGCGGGGCCGCCAGCAGCAACAGTAGGGTCATAAATCTAATCTTGGAGTACATCAGCGCGCCGCGCTCCCTTGCTTGCCGATTCGAGGAAGAATTTCCTGCTCGATGACCTCGGGGGTCATGGCGCCAAGCTGTTTGTAGACGATGATCCCTTTCTCGTCGACCAGGAAAGACTCCGGTGCGGCATATACGCCGAAATCGATGGAGGTCCGACCGCTGTAGTCGGCTACGGTCATGGTGTAGGGATTGCCGAAGCGCCGTAGCCAGGCCTGGGCATCCTGCGTTTCATCGCGGAAGTTGAGGCCGATGATCGGCAGGGCCCCGGAAGCCGCCAGTTCTTCGATGACCGGGTGCTCGACCCGGCAGGTGACGCACCAACTGGCCCAGAAGTTGACCAGGAACGGCTTGCCGATCAGGTCCTTGCTGTTGATGATGGTCTCCTCCTGCCCGAGCAGCGGCAGCGAGAATGCCGGCATGGGCCGGCCCACCAGCGGCGAGGGTATATCGGTCTTCTTGTCGGCGATTTTCAGGCCGACCGCCAGCAACACGCCCAGCAGGAGGAATACCGCGATGGGTATCAAACGGCCGATCATGCGGGTGACTCCACCAGGCGCTCACTCACGGCAGCTTCCATACGGGCGTCCGTGGCCTCGACCTTGCGCCGGTAGCGCCGGTCGCTTGCAGCCAGGAAGCCGCCTGCCATCATCATCAGCGCGCCCAGCCAAATGAAGCGGATGAACGGCTTGTGATAGATGCGGATGGCCCAGGCCCCGCCCTGGTTGTCGAGCGGTTCGCCGAGCGATACGTACAGGTCACGGGTCAGGCCGGGGTCCAGCGCCGCCTCGGTCATGACCTGGTTGTTGCTGTAACGGCGTTTCTGCGGGTGCAGGGTCGTTACCGCTTCACCCTCCCGGGTCACGATGAAGGTGCCTTCGTCGGCCACGAAGTTGGGGCCACGTATTCCACGCGTGCCTTCGAACTGGAAGGTATAGCCGGCCAGGTCGAACGAATCGCCGGGTTCCATGCGCAGGTGTTTTTCTGAGCTGACCGGATTGGTCAGCGACGCGCCGACCAGGAACAGGCCGACACCGAGATGCGCCAGGGTCATGCCGGTTTCGCTGCGTGAAGGAAAGCGACCCTTCATGCTGCGTATGCGGTTCACGTAGTGACGAATGCTGGCGACGATGATCCACAGCGCCCCGGCAGCGCCGGCGATGCCCCAGCCGCCCGCGGTCGGCAGCCAGACGGCCGTGACAATCGCGCCGGCCAGCGCGAACAGCGCCGGCAGCCAAAGCTCTCGCAGGATCCGTTGCAGACTGTCTTGCTGCCAGCGGGTATGGAATCCCAGCGGCAGCAGGGCGGCGATGGGTATCAGCAACAGCCCGAACAGGGTGCCGAAGTAGGGTGGCCCAACCGAAATCTTGCCCGCCTCGAGGGCGTCGAGCAACAAGGGGTAGAGCGTCCCGGTCAACACCATCGCGGCCATCACCGTCAGCAGCAGGTTGTTGATCAGCAGCAGGGTTTCACGCGATACACCCGAGAACGTCCCACCCTGGATCATGCCCGGGGCGCGAATAGCGAACAGCAGGAGCGATCCGCCGACCACCACGACCAGGTAAGTCAGGATGAACACGCCGCGGGTGGGGTCCGAGGCGAAGGCGTGTACCGAGGTGAGCACGCCGGAACGCACCAGGAATGTACCCAGCAGGCACAGCGAGAATGCGGTGATGGCCAGGATCAGGGTCCAGTTGCGGAAGGCCCCGCGTTTCTCCGTGACGGCTTGCGAGTGGATCAGCGCGGTGCCGACCAGCCAGGGCATGAAGGACGCGTTTTCTACCGGGTCCCAGAACCACCAACCGCCCCAGCCCAGTTCGTAGTACGCCCACCAACTGCCCAGGGCGATGCCCAATGTCAGGAAGGCCCAGGCCACGTGCGTCCAGGGCCGTGACCAGCGCACCCAGTCTCGATCCACCTGTTGGCCGAGCAGGGCCGCGACGGCGAATGCAAAAGCCACCGCGAACCCCACGTAACCCATGTAGAGCATAGGGGGGTGAATGATCAGGCCCGGGTCCTGCAGCAGCGGATTCAAGTCCCGGCCGTCGATGGCTGCCGGCAGGATGCGGCTGAAGGGATTTGAGGTGAAAATCACGAACAGCAGGAAGCCGCAGGAAACCCAGCCCAGCACGGCCAGCACGCGGGCGCGGAAGTCCTCGGGCAGACGCGCGCTGAACAGCGCGACGGCAAGGGTCCACAGGCACAGGACGAACTCCCACAGCAGCAGCGAGCCCTCGTGCGAACCCCAGACCGCCGAGAAGCGGTACTTCATGGGCAGCTGCGAGTTGCTGTTCAGGGCCACGTATTCCACCGAGAAGTCCTGCACCACGAAGGCCCAGGTCAACATCGCGAAGGCGCCGGCCACCAGCATGAACTGCGCGATGGTGGCGGTGGTGGCGACGTTCATCAGTTTCCGGTTGCCGGTCGAGGCCCCGATGAGCGGCAGGATGCCGAGGGCCAGCGAGATCAGCAGCGCGCCCAGCAGTGTAATTTGTCCGAGTTCACCAATCATGTGTTGTGCACCTAGCCGCCGTCAGCCGTGGGTGAGACGTGGCCGGATTTTTCGAGCGCATCGGCCACTTCCGGCGGCATGTAATTCTCATCGTGCTTGGCCAGCACCTCGGAGGCCGCAAACAGGCCGGAACCATCCAGCGCGCCGCGGGCAATCACGCCCTGGCCTTCACGGAACAGGTCCGGCAGGATGCCTACGTACTCGACAGTGACATCCTTGGGGCCGTCGGTCACGACAAAACGCGTCGCCAGCCCATCCTGGGCACGGGTTACGGTACCGGGCTTGACCAGGCCGCCCAGGCGGAACTGCCTGCCGGGCGGAATCGGTTGCATGGAGAGGTCGCTGGGGCTCTGGAAGTACAGCATATTTTCCTGCAGCGAATAAAACGCGACGGTGCTGGCGACGCCGACACCGGCCAGGATCAGCAGCAGGGCAATCAGTCTTCTTTTACGGGTTGGAGTCACCGGAACTCTCCTCGAGTTGGATCAGGCGCCGGATGTCCCTGAGGGCGGACTTTTTCCGCGCCAGGGGCGCCAGGGCGCACCACAGAAAAACAATCGTGCCGACCGTATAGGCGGCCCAGATGAAAGGGGTATGGCTCACTTGCTTCGCTCCCGGACCAGGTTTTGCACCCAGCCTTTGCGCAGGTCCTGTTCCAGCAGACGCACGCGGGCGCGCGTGAGCAGGTTGGCGGCGTAGTAAAACTTTACGGCGATGGCCATGATCAGCAGCGGCCACAGCATGCTCGGATCGATGTTGCTGCCGCCAGTGAGGCTGATGCTGCTGCCCTGGTGCAGGGTGTTCCACCATTTCACCGAGTAATGGATGATCGGCAGGTTGACCGCTCCGACCAGCGCCAGCAGGCAGGCGGCCCGGGCCGCTTTGCGCGGTTCGTCGATCGCGCTGTACAGGCCCATCACGCCCAGGTAGAGGAACAGCAGCACCAGTTCGCTGGTCAGGCGCGCATCCCAGACCCAGTAGGTGCCCCAGGTCGGCCGGCCCCACAGCGAACCCGTGACCAGCGCCACCAGCGTGAAAGCGGCGCCCACCGGCGCACTGCTCATGGCCAGGATTTCCATCATCCGGACCCGCCAAACCAGGGCGATGAAGCCCATCACGGCCATCGAGGTGTAGATCAGCATCGACATCCAGGCGCTGGGCACGTGGATGTACATGATGCGGAAACTCTCGCCCTGCAGGTAGTCGGCGGGTGCTTTGACCAGTCCGAGGTAGAGACCCCAGGAGGTCAACACACCGAAGATCAGCCAAATCCAGGGAATGAGTTTGCCGGTGAAATCGTAGAACCACGGCGGGGAGCCCATCTTGTGAATGAACATCACGAGGGCGTTCTTCCGGGGTTTGTCCTTGACTGCAATATTTGTGTTCATGACAGGCTAATTTTCAACGCCGCGGCCGCCGCGAAGGGCGCGAGGGTTACCGATGTTATCAGGCCGGCGATCAGCAGGCCCAGAAACTGCACATAGGGCAGGCCGTCCGAGGCCGCCATCACCGCCGCGGTCGCGATGATCAAAATGGGGACGTAAAGCGGAAATACCAGCAGCGAGAGTAACTGTCCGCCGCGTTTCAGGCTGATCGTCAGACCCACCCCGATCGAGCCGATCAGACTCAGTATGGGTGTGCCCAGCGCCAACGTCACCACCATCACAGACAGCGATTCCAGCGGCAGGTTCATCCACAGCGCCAATAGCGGCGACAGCAGGACGATGGGCAGGCCCGCCACCAGCCAGTGGGTGGCGATCTTGGCCAGGGCGATCAGGGTCAGCGGATGGCCGCTGATCACGAACTGCTCCAGCGTGCCGTCTTCGAAATCGGAGCGAAACAGGGCATCGAGGGAAATGACCGTGGCCAGCAGGGCGGCGATCCAGATCACACCCGGCGCGATCCGCGCCAGCAACTGCGGGCTCGGACCGATGCCCAGGGGGAACAGGCTGATGACCACGAGCAGGAAGATCACCGGGAACAACAGTTCGGTGCGGCGCCGGAAGGCCAGCAGCAGGTCACGACGAACCAGGGCGGCAAAGGCCCCGGACAGGCTGCCTGCCGTGTACTCCGGGTTCACTCGT
>JAPHSB010000054.1 GCA_026193295.1 Lysobacterales bacterium | reverse complement strand
GACGCGTGCCAGTACCCCGGCAAAGTCGGACTGGGACTGCACGATGTCGGCCCCGACGAACCCGTCGGGCAGCTTGCCGCTCCAGTTCGGGCCGATCAGTAATCGCCGGACAGGGCCGGGCGCGTTGAACTGGCTGCCGATCATGTGCCACCAGCGCGCGTAGTTATCGTGAAGCTGGACGCTCCAATAATGATCCTCGATTTCGGGGACGATAATGACCGCGGGTTCCTCGGACAGATCAAACATGCCCACGCCATAGAGCGTGGAGGCATTGGGTGTGGTAGCGACGCGCGGCAGGGCCTTCATCGGTTCGCGAAACCAACTCAGGCGATTGATGCCTGCAGCGCGCGGGTTCAGTTCGTTCTGCGCGAAGTTGAAGCGCAGGTGGTAGATGGCCACCGGATGCATGCCCCACAGGAATGCTTCCTTGGCGATTTCCTTCGCCTCGGCGGACGTGAGTGTCTCATCGGCGCGGGTTGCCGCCAGCGGCGCGAAAAGAACTGCGACGAGCAAGGCCGCATGGATCAGAGTTGTTTTCATTTTCATCGTGTCATTTCCGTTCGGTATCGATTGGCGAATCGGCCACCTACTGCCCACCGCCAGCACTCCCCGCCAATCACTGGCTTTTGCTGACTCGCGTCAATGGTGGTTGTGCGGAGTGCAAACGGCAGCGTCCGTGCCGACTTTTAATAGATGCGATGTAATTGAGTATACGCCTGAAAAAAAAAGTAATTTTGGGGCAACATATTTTTTTGCCCGAGGGGAACCGGGGAAGAACGCTCGCTATTGGCCGACTGCGGAGATTGTTGCCTGATCAATGCTGAGTTCCGCTGCGGGTCGTTAGCGACCCCTTTCGCCTGTCACAAGCCGACTTCCGCTTCCTGGCGACAAGCGGAACTGCTCAACTCGTAATTCACAGCAGTGCGAGTGACTCAAACCGGCCACTTTCAGAACAATGCAAAGAAAAGCCCCGCGCGGTGGCGTACTGAGTAAAATTAGGTAGCTTAGGCTATATTTAGAGAGACACACAATCGTCTCCTAATAACCAAAAAAGGAATCGTTCACCACGGACGGTCAGTTCGGAGGTGGTCATGTTTAGGCAAAGTAAATCTGCGCTGCTTACATTAGTAGCGTTTTTCGTTATTGGTTTCGCAATCACAGCGGATGCAAAACCGGCCAAATTACAAACCCTCCTGTCTTCTCCGATAATTGGCAACTCTGCTTGGTGTCTCGTGTACAACACGACTGATGTGGGGATTGACGTGCATTTGGTTATGTTTGATAACGGAAGTGAATTCGTCAACGTCACCTATTTTGCGCCGGCCAAGAGTTTTATACGTACCGGTGACCCTCTAGGCAGCGGCGCATCTGCTTGTCGGGTCAGTTGGGAAGGTCAGCCCGAGGATCTTCGTGCGACAATTTGTGCAGAGCTATATATTGATGGCGACTGGAACAAATTGACCCAAACATGTCTTGAATTACGCTGACAACGAAAAGGGTCGTGAACTGCCCTTGCGCGCTGCCGAAGGGTAGATTCCGCTTCCTGGCGGTTAACGGAACTGCCAACCGGGCAGATCAGAGCCGCCTTGGGGGCAGAAAACGGCCACAAGCGGAAGTCGTATGCCTTACTTTAACGAAACGGCAGGCACACAAGAAAGGGACCGGGAGGCATGCTCCCGGTCTATTAGTACTAATCAGGGTGTGTACCAGATCGGACTTGTGTAGGCGCGCTCCTGGTGAGTCGCCGGTACGCCCTCCGGCAGGTCGACGCCGAAGAAGGCCGCATCGTAAGTGGTCCAGCGCGGCGTAGGAATCTCCAGCACGCGCACGTAGTAGAAGGCGCGTTCTTCGGGGTCGAAATCCGGGTCCTTCCAGTAGGCCATCATCAGAGCATCGCCGATGCTGTTGGTCCAGGTCGCGCGCTCGACGTCGACGGTATTGCCAACCGGCCGCTCGCAGCGGTGCGCGTCAGTGATTGCCCGGTCGTCGGAGCAGAGCACGTCGTAGACCTTCTCGTGCGTTTCACCGTCCTTGTCGAGCCAGCCCTTGATGACCTGCACGCGGTCGAGATTGGCGCCGTCGATGTCACGGAGCACGCGGATCATGAACGTGGGCACCGCGCCCTCCGGTGCGTCACTCAGGTCACCGCCCATGGGCACGCCGCGCTCGTAGCCGGCCTGTGCGAAATCCGGGCGCTGCACCTCGTCGGGCCCAAAGTCGAAGCCGGCGAACACGCGTACGGTCATCCGCGTGCCCGTGGTGGCGTACACTTCCTTCCGCTTCATCGCGTCCCAGAGGTCTTCCCGCGTGTTGTCGCTCGCCCATACCGCCGCGAGCCCGGCCGCCAGGGTCTTGTAGTGGCGAATAGTGACGTCCGGGCCATCGGGCGACTGCAAGTAGCCAGTGATCTTTTCCTCGAAGCGGTCCGGATTCGCCGAGGGCTCGACCATCGTGGCCTTGCCGAAGTAGTTGTTCTCTTCGGTTGTCGCCAGCGAGGTGTGACTGTCGGTCGAGCCGACCATGCCGAACTTGAAGGGGTTGGCGCCGAGGCGCTCCTCGTACTTCAGGCCACGCTTGTAGGCCTCGCGGGCGTATTCCCGCGGCAGCATGTCCGGCGTCTTCGGCTCAGGGCCGAAGCTGCCCTTGTCCCAGGTGCCGTAGTCGGCGAATTCGTCGTTGGGCGAAAGCGAGGGATGGGTCTCGCCGTCCCCCTTCATCTGGGTGACCTCGTACAGGGGTTCCCAGCCCATGCGGCGCTCAGCATATTCCCGGTTCAGCCTCCGGCCCGACTGGGTTACGTCGTCGAACATCAGCCCGTTGGAGAG
>JAPHSB010000073.1 GCA_026193295.1 Lysobacterales bacterium | reverse complement strand
TCACGGGCGGCGGGGCTATTTTCATGGAGCCGGGGTTGCTGGGCTGGGAATTGGCCTTCGACCGGAAGACGCTCGGGGTGAGCTCCCTGCCGGAACTGACGCGCGCGATCTGCGAAGCGGCGGCAGAGGGTATCAGTAGCCTGGGCGTGAAGGCCAGCTATCGCCCACGCAACGACATCGAGGTGGAGGGGCGCAAAATCAGCGGAACGGGTGGCTTTTTCGATGGGGATACCCTGTTCTACCAGGGCACGGTGCTGGTGGACATGGATCCGCAGGTAATGGTATCCGCCCTGCGCGTGCCGCAGGCGAAGCTGGCCAAGCGGCAACTGGACTCGGCAGCGCAGCGGGTGGTTACGCTGCGCGAACTGCTGGGTGCCGAGACCCCGGAGTTGTCCATCATCCAGGACGCGCTGGCCTGCGCCTTTGCGGACAGATTCGGCCTGCAGCCAGTCAAAGCCGAATTGGGTGCCGGGGAACTCGAGCAGGCGCAGAAGCTGTACCGCGAGGAGATCGGCACCGAGGACTTTGTCAACGAGATCGACGAGCCGCCGGCGGCCCGCGTTGATCTGGCCGGGCAGCAGCTGTGTCCGGGCGGCACGATCAAAGCTTACCTGCGTCTCGAGGGTCCGGCGCAGAACCGCGTGCGCGCGGCCCTGGTCACCGGAGATTTCTTCGTCACACCGCCGCGGATCATCTACGATCTGGAGTCCCGCCTGCGCGGGGTTTACCTGGATGAGCTGGCGGAAGTCGTGCGCAGCTTCTTCGCGCAAGCCGGTGTCGAGGTGTTGTCGGTTTCTCCGGACGACTTCGTCGCGGCGTTCGAGGACGCGTTGGCCAACTCATGAACCTGCTCAACGTCGTACAGCACACCTCGGCCGACTACCTGGGCCTGATCGAGGACCACCTCGAAGGACGCCGCATCCGTTTTCGCTACTTCCGACCGTTCACGGAACAGGGCACGGTGCCGGGGCCGGGCGACGAATGCGATGGCCTGGTGCTGCTTGGTGGCGGGCCCTGGGGCAGCGCCGGCGGCAGGGACGTGCCTACCCTGCAAAAGGAGATCGTTGTAACCCGTGCAATGCTCGACATGGGCAAACCGGTCATCGGCATCGGGCTGGGTGCGCAGATCCTTGCGATCGCGGCCGGCGGCTCATCCGAGTCGATGCCCCTCGAATTCGCAGTCGGCTACGCGACACGCGTTGTCGATGATGCGATGGCGGGCTTTCTGCCGGAGCGCTTTCCCCATGTGACTTACATGCGCGACCGGCCGGCACTCCCGGCGCATGCACAGGTTCTTGCCGTGGACGAGCAGGAGCGGCCGGCCGTGTTCCAGGTGGGCGTGAACGCGCTCGGCTTCTGCGGTCATCCGGGCTTCAAAACGGCCATGGCGGAAGACCTGATCATGGAATTCGAAGAGGCGCCCGAAGACCCGGCACCCAGGTTGCAGCAACTGCAGCTGCTGGTGCCGGAAATCGAGGACGCCCTGGTGCCGATCATGACGGGCATCATCAAGGTGACCGGCCTGATGCAGATCAGGCACCGCATCCCGATCAGTCTGCGTTAGAATCGGGCCCTCTAGATGCGAAGCGCGTTTGCGCGGGATCGCCTTGCTGCCGAAGTTCCACAAGCCCAGGGGTATCCAGGACTATCTCGATGGCCTGCCCTACAACACCACCGACAGAACCTTCTGCCCGCGCGATGTCGTGCTGGAGCAGAAGGCGCACTGCATGGACGGCGCAGTCTTCGCGGCGACCGCGCTTGAGTCACTGGGGTTCCCGCCGTTGCTGGTCGATTTGCGTGCGATCGATGATGACGACCACGTCATCGCCGTGTTTCGGGAAAACGGTCTGTGGGGGGCCGTGGCGAAATCAAACACAACAACCCTGCGGTTCCGGGACCCCGCCTACCGTTCCATTCGCGAACTGGCGCTGTCCTACTTCCCGGTCTATTTCAATACCGATGGCGAAATGAGCCTGTACGAATATTCACGGCCGTTTTCGCTGCGCAAGTATCGCGGCAAGCACCTGCGGGCGCAGGATGTTGCCTTTATTGGGCAGGACCTGGACAACACGGTGCACTATCGAATCGTGTCCCGGCAACAGCTCAAATCGATGCGCATCGCTCCGCAGTATCTTGTCGATTCCTGTTTCGCCGGCGCCGACTGGGCCGGGTTGTACAAGAAGTGATCCTCTGAAAAAGCCGCTATGCTTGGAGCAGGCGCTCTGCCGCCTCCGGCGGATTTGGAGACGGCTGGTCAGGATACAAGAGGCTTAGGTGAACAAGGATATGAAGCCAACCGACGGCAAATTGGGTATGCACCGGGACATCACCCGGCGGGATTTTATCCACGACGTTGGGCTGGCTTCGCTGGCGCTGAGCCTGCCGGCAGCCACCTGGGTGGGTGACGTGGGCGCGGATACCGTGGCGGCCTACTATCCACCTACCCTCACCGGGCTGCGCGGATCGCACCCCGGGTCGTTCGAAGTAGCGCATGCCCTGGCGCGCGAGCACAAGCTGTTCGACCACCCCAGGGAGCTGCAGGAATCCTATGACCTGATCGTGGTCGGCGGCGGGCTCAGCGGTTTGGCCGCGGCGTATTTCTACCGCAAGCTGCACGGCGCCGGCGCGAAAATCCTGATCCTCGACAACCATGACGACTTCGGTGGCCACGCCAAGCGCAATGAATTCCACCAGGGCGGCTCCATGCGGCTCGCCTGGGGCGGCACGGTCAACATGGAGTACACCAAGTACAGCACGACCGCGAAAGGCTTGCTGGATGAACTCGGCATCGACATTCCGCGCCTGATGAAGGACTTCAGCTTTGGCTGGTTGAACAACTCAACGGGGCTCAGGCCCGCCACCTGGTTTGACCAGGAGACCTATGGCCGGGACGCGTTGCTTCCCGGCGTCGTAATCAGTGCGATGTCTGCGCACGACCTGGCCGGGCATGTTGCCGCGTTTCCCATATCAGAACCAGCGCGCGAAACACTGCGTCGATTTCTTCTGCACCAGGGAGACATTTTGTCCGGCATGACCGGCGAGGAGAAGCGGGCATATCTCAGAGCCACGGCTTATCGTGACTTTCTGCGCGAGCACTTCGCCCTGCCCGACGAAGCGATCCAGGTATTCAGCGCCAGCACCATGGGCTTTTGGGGCGTGCGCGCCGAGAGCCTGTCGGTTGCGGAATGCCTGGAAACGGGCTTGCCCGGCGCGCACGTGTTGGGCGATTTCGAGCTATCGCCGGAAGAACAGCATGCCGGGCCAAGCCCCTCCGCCATGTTTCCCGACGGCAACGCCTCCATCGCGCGCTTGTTGGTGCGGTCGCTGCTGCCGGCCGCCTTTCCCGGCATGGCCCCAGACGCCGATCCGTTCGGTATCGTGACGGCGGGGCTGGATTACGCGCGGCTGGACCAGGTTTCGTCGCCGGTGCGGCTGCGCCTCAGCGCTACGGCCGTTCACGCAGAGAGCACGGCCGATGGGTCGGGCGTTGCCGTCAGCTACGTCAAGCAGGGCGAGGTCCTCGGCGTACGTGGCAAACGCGCCGTGCTCGCTTGCTACAACAACATCATCCCAAGCCTGTGCCCGCAGTTGCCGGAGGCACAAAAAGCGGCCTTGAAGCAGTGCGTCAAGCGACCTTTGCTGGTCGTCAACGTGGCGTTGCGCAATGGTCGTGCGCTGCAGAAGTCGGGCATAGCCGGCGCCTACCTGCCTGGTCGTCTCTGCCAGGGCGTCAACCTGGTCACCGGCATCAACGTAGCCGATTACCGACCGCAGTGGAATCCCGATGAGCCGTGCGTCGTCCAGTTCTACGGCGCTGTGGGGGCGCCGCAGCCGGAAGGACTTTCCATATCACAGCAAAACCAGGCGGGCCGTGCTGTTTTGCTGGGCATGAGCTTCGAGGATCATGAGCGTGAAGTGCGCACTGTGATGAACGGTATCTGGGGCGCCAGTGGTTTTGATCCGGCGGAAGACATCCTCGCGATCACCGTCAATCGCTGGCCGCATGGCTATGCCCGCGACCACCTGGACCTCGAGGATCCAGCCTGGAACGCGAATCCGCCACCCAACGTCATCGGCCGACAGGCGTTCGGCAACATTGCCATCGCCAACTCCGACGCCGGCGCGGATGCCTACACGCACACCGCCATTGACCAGGCTTGGCGCGCCGTGAACGAATTGCCGGCATAGGGGTTATATGCCTTATGGCAGAGGCTCGAAAGGCCAGAATTTGATACCCTCTCTGCCCATTTTGTGGACAAACCATGCTGCGAGGTTGAACGTGACGCCCAAGATTCTGTTACCGATGTTGTTGTTCGCCCTGCTGGGCCTGACCGCCTGCGATCGTCCCGAGGTTCCGGCCGCCGCGGACGTTTCGCCAGCCAGCGACCCAGTTTCCGCGCTGGAGGCCGACTACCGCGTCTACGAGCTGGCTGACCTGCAAACCGCCGAGGACCTGAAAGCCGCGTGTGACGCCGAAATCGAAGCCCTGAAGGCAGATGTGGCCCGCCTGGAAGCCTTTTCCGGGACGCCGACGGTGGCGGGCTACCTCGAAGCTGTGAACGCCACGCTCGTGAGCGCCTCGAACCTGATTTACGCCGGCAGCGTGCTCGCCTCGGTCCACCCCGACAAGGCGGTGCGGGACGCCGGTGACGCCTGCAACCAGGCCCTGACCCCGGTGATCTCGGATTACTCGCTGTCACGGCCCATCTACGAACGGGTGGCGGCGGTCGAGCTGGTTGCGGCAGACGCCGATACCCGGCGCTTCGTGGACAAGCAGTTACAGGCCTTCCGGCTGGCCGGCGTGGATCGTGACGACGCCACGCGGGCACGCATCAAGGAGCTGAATGACGAAATTACCCGCGTGGGGCAGGCGTTCGACCGCAACATCAACGACGCGGTTGCCTACCTGGAGCTGGATTCCGTCGATCAGCTGGCGGGACTGCCGCAGGATTACATCGATGCGCACCCACCGGGTGAAGACGGCAAAATCCGCATTTCCACCCAGTACCCCGACCTGTTTCCGTTTCTGACCTATGCGGAAAGCGACGAACTCCGCCGCCAGATGTCGGTGCTCTACAACAACCGCGCCTATCCGGAAAACCAGGCCCTGCTGCAGGAGCTTTTGGCCTTGCGCCACGAGTTCGCTCAGTTGCTGGGATTTGACAATTACGCGCAGTGGGTTACGGCCGACAAGAT
>JAPHSB010000050.1 GCA_026193295.1 Lysobacterales bacterium | reverse complement strand
CAGGACATTCGAGCTGTCGGGAACAGTCGAATAGCGCACAGGGACGTCTTGAGCGTGTCCTGGAAGGAGGTACCCGACACCTCTTCGAAGGGCCAATGGAATCACAAACGAATAGCCGGTTACGGGACCGGCATCCCACGCACAAATTGCCCGTTTTTCTTGATCTATGTCTATGTACTGCGCCCTGATTTTCCCTTAGAATATCGCTAAATGAAAATCATTCTCAATTAGCGTTGATATCATGACACTCAGGGAATTACGTCCAGGACAGTATGCGCGTATCGAACACGTTGACGCCCGGCAACCCGGCGTGGTGCGGCTGATGGTACTGGGCCTGATAGAAGGCGTCGAGGTGCGGCATGCCAACTCGGCCATCGGCGGCGACCCGATGGAAGTATCGGTGTACGGCACGGCGATTTCGATTCGCAAACAGCAGGCGGACTGCTTCCGGATTTCTCCACTCTCCTCGAATGAGTGAAACAGAGACGGTCTACGTGCCGGTCGAAAAGATCGGAATCCGCCGGCGCGCGTCCGCTTCGATCGCCGTAATCGGCAACCCGAATTCCGGCAAGAGCACACTCTTCAACCGCCTCACCGGTCTGCGGCAGACGACCGGCAACTATCCCGGCGTTACCGTCGAAAAGCACTCGGGTATTGCCCAACTGGACTCCAGCGCGTTGGAACTGGTCGACCTGCCCGGCATTTATTGCCTGGGTGGATTTTCCGTCGACGAACGGATCGCGGTCGACGTCATCCTGGGCCGTATGGACGAAACACCCCGTCCCGACGGGCTGCTGGTCGTGCTGGACGCCACGCACCTGTACCAGGGGCTTTATCTGCTGCAGCAGCTGATGGAAATGCAGTTGCCAACGGTGGTCGCGCTGACCATGACCGACGCCGCCACGGCCAGCGGCATCGACATCTCCATCGAGGTTTTGCAGCGGCATTTGGGCGGCATGCCCATCTGCCCGGTCGTGGCCACAAGCGGGCGCGGACTGGACGATCTGAAGGCGGCCCTGGAGCATATCGCAGAGGGAACGGCGCCGGCGATCCCTGAATCCTGGCCCGAATTGAGCAGCACGGCCGACCAGTTGATGCAGGAGGTGGGCGGCAGCCTGCAGCGCATCGACGTGATCCAGGCCCTGATCCACCCCGACAGCAGGCGGGCGGCCATCCTGGAGGAACGGATCGGTTCTCAGGATATCAGGGCGGTCCGTGACAGCCTGTTCGGGGATGAACCGCCGCAGGCTGCAGAGGCCCGGCATCGCTACCGCTGGGTGCGTGAAGTAATGCACGAAGCCCAGACCCAGGCGCCGCTGCTGGAGCGCTTCGGTGCGAAAACGCTGCGCTGGTTCAACCGACCCTGGCCCGCCACGCTGGTGTTTTTCGCGATCATGGCGCTGGTCTTCCAGGCCGTTTTTTCCTGGGCCACGCCGCTGATGGACGCCATCGACGCCGGCGCCAGCGGCTTGTCCACCCTGATCGCCGGCCTGCTGCCTGCCAATGCCTTGTCGAGTTTTCTCACCGACGGCGTTATTGCAGGGGTGGGCAGCGTCATCGTGTTCCTGCCGCAGATCCTGATCCTGTTCCTGTTCATCATATTGCTCGAGGATTCCGGCTACCTGGCGCGAGCCGCATTCCTGATGGACCGCGTCATGCGCGGCGTGGGCCTGTCAGGACAGTCGGTGATCCCGATGCTGTCCAGTTTCGCCTGCGCCGTACCAGCCATCATGGCGACCCGGGTCATACCCAACCGCCGGGACCGGATTGCGACCATCCTGGCGGCGCCCTTCATGACCTGCTCGGCCCGTTTGCCGGTCTATGCTCTGCTGATAGCGGCATTCGTTCCGGACCGCTCGCTGGGCTGGCTCAACCTGCAGGGACTCGTGCTGCTGGGCCTCTACCTGCTGGGCATCATCGGTGGACTGGCGACTGCCTGGATCATGAAACGTTCGGCGCTGCGCGGTCCCAAACCGCAGTTCGCGCTGGCGCTGCCGGAATTCCGCTGGCCCAACCCGCAAACCGTGCTGATCAAGCTCATGGACCGCGCCCGGATCTTTCTGCGCCGCGCGGGCACGGTGATCTTCACGGTGGCCATCATTGTCTGGGCCCTGGCCTATTTCCCGCGTTCCGCCGAAGTGCAGATCTCGCGGGACAACGCGGTCACCCAGGCGCAAACCACCTGGTCGGGTGCTGAACTCGAGTTGCAGCTGCAGCGTATCGACAATCAGGCCGCAGCCGACCAGCTCGAGCAGAGCTTCCTTGGCCGAGCCGGCCGCTTCGTCGCTCCGGTATTCCGACCATTGGGCTGGGACTGGCGCGTTTCGGCTGCAGTCATCGCGGGCTTCCCGGCGCGCGAGGTAGTAGTCGCCGTGATGGGCACCATTTATGCCGTCGGCGAGGAGGCCGAGGAAGCCAGCCTGGCCGGCAAGCTGCGCTCAGCCACATGGCCGGACGGCCGTCCGATCTTCACCCTGCCCATGGTGCTGGGACTACTGCTGTTCTACGCCTGGTGCCTGCAATGCGCAGCCACCATTGCCGTCATCCGACGCGAGACCAACAGCTGGCGTTGGCCGGCCTTCGCCTGGAGCTACATGACCGTTATCGGCTATTCGGGCGCCCTGCTGATTTACCAGCTGGGCACGGCGTATGCCTCATGAACAGGTACCCGGCTTTCTTCAGGATGGGGTTCCAGCACTCGCCTGATTGATCGAAAACAGCTTGCAATCCCTGCATGTTGGAGCGTTCATCTGCAATCAAGACCGAACCTGCGGGCGCTGAGCACGACAGAATGCTTGAAAGCACGTCATGCCGATCGTCGGCTCCAAGCATGTGAAGCGTTCGATCGATGACGATCACGTCGAACAGCCGCGAAGGCTGATGCTCGCGGATGTTGGACACCACGGCCTCGACCTCCAGACCTTCGGCCGCGGCCTCCTCCAACAATTGCCGAATGCCGGTTGGCGCCAGGTCAACTGCCACCACCCGGTGGCCCAACCGCGCGATGAACAGGGCGTCCCGCCCCTGCCCGCAACCAACGTCCAGCACCCAGGCTCCTTTCTTGTCGAAGGACTTGAAAAAACCGACAAATTCATCCGTGGGCAAGCCCAGCGCGTGGGGCGATTGCTGGTAAACTTTTTCGTAGTCGGTAGCCATTCGACGGCACTCTGCCACAACCTGTTCCGCATGGCCAAGTAAATTGCCGACTGTTGCCATGCACGCCAGGCATCGTTGGGTTTACCATGGGCGATGCAAGTAACCACTTGGCCGGTTACGGCGTGACCATAAGGAATGTGAAATCATGCGCATACTGACCTGCTTTTTGACCCTGCTGATTCTGATCCTACCGGCACAACCGACGCCGGCCGCCGATTGGGCCTGGATGCTGAGCATCCCGCACGCCATTTCAGGCGAGCAGGTTTACAAGGTCCGTATCGTGGAAATTGACGGAGAAGCCCAAAAAGAGCTGCTCCGTTATGCGGTGCCGGCCGGCAAGCACACGATCAAAGTGCGCATGCTGCTGGATGTGCAATGGGAGCCCGAGCTGGCAGAGGCGCCTCGCGGACCGGGCTGGAAGGAGTTGGAGCTCGAGGTCACGGCGGGAAAAACCTATCTGCTGGCTGCGCGGTTCAACCCCGATGCGCCAATCGAGGCCCAGCTGGACAGGTCTTATTGGGAGCCTTTTGTTTACCGGGTGGATTGAGGAAGAGAAAACAACAAAAAACCCGGCGATGCCGGGTTTTTTATCGCGAAGGGATTCGCTCCTACGACGATATCATTCCGCGTCAGCGGTTTCTTCCAGACGTGGACGATCGACCAATTCGACGTAGGCCATCGGGGCATTGTCGCCGGCGCGGAAGCCGCACTTCATGATGCGCAGGTAGCCACCCGGGCGTTCAGCGTAGCGCGGGCCCAGTTCGTTGAACAGCTTGGTCACCACGTCGCGGTCACGCAGGCGGTCGAAGGCCAGGCGGCGATGGGCCACGCTGTCTTCCTTCGCCAGCGTGATCAGCGGCTCGGCCACCCGGCGCAATTCCTTGGCCTTGGGCACGGTGGTCTTGATGATCTCGTTGGCGAACAGCGACGACGCCATGTTGCGGAACATGGCCTTGCGGTGCGCGCTGTCGCGATTCAGTTTCCGTCCGGATTTGAGGTGACGCATCGTCTTGTCCTATCTCTTGTTCTTCAGGCGGCGCTGACCAGGCTTTCCGGCGGCCAGTTTTCCAGTTTCATGCCCAGCGACAGATCATGCGACGCCAGAACGTCCTTGATCTCAGTCAGCGATTTCTTGCCGAGGTTGGGCGTTTTCAGCAATTCGACTTCCGTGCGCTGCACAAGATCACCGATGTACAGGATGCTCTCGGCCTTCAGGCAGTTGGCCGAACGCACGGTGAGTTCGAGGTCGTCGATAGGGCGCAACAGCACCGGGTCGATTTCCTGCTCTTTTTCCTCGACTTCGACCGCCTGGCGGGCCTTGAAGTCCACGAATACCGACAACTGGTCGGCGAGGATGTTGGCCGCCAGTTTCACGGCGCCTTCACAATCCATGGTGCCGTTGGTCTCGATGTCGAGCGTCAGTTTGTCCAGGTTGGTGCGCTGCTCCACGCGGGCGGCGTCAACGCTGTAGGCCACCTTCCTGACCGGGCAGAACGAGGCATCCAGCTGCAGCCGGCCGATCGGACGGCTTTCCTGCTCGCCAATGGTGAGTTGGGTGGCCGGCACGTAACCGACACCACGGCTCACCTTGAGGCGCATGTTGATGCTGCCATCCTGCGTCAGGTTGCAGATCAGGTGTTCCGGGTTCACCACTTCGACCGTGTGGTCGAGCTGAATGTCACCGGCAGTGACCGGACCAGCGCCTGATTTGCTCAGGGTCAGGACCGCTTCTTCACGCTCGTGCATGCGCAGGGCGATGCCCTTCAGGTTCAGCAGGATTTCGATGATGTCTTCCTGCAGTCCTTCGACCGCCGTGTATTCGTGCAGCACGCCGTCCATTTCGACCTCGACGATCGCGCAGCCGGGAATCGACGACAGGAGCACGCGCCGCAGCGCATTCCCCAGCGTATGGCCGAAACCGCGCTCGAGCGGCTCCAGGGTGATGCGCGCACGGTTCGGGTTGACTTCGTCCACGCCAACCGCGCTGGGCTTCAGCATTTGATCAATAACACCCATCATAGGGAACTGCCTCTTTTACTTGGAGTAAAGCTCGACGATCAGGCTTTCGTTGATATCGGCCGAGAGTTCGTCGCGGTCCGGATAAGCCTTGAAAACGCCCTGCAATTTCGTGGCGTCGACCTCGAGCCACGCCGGAACCAGGTTCATGTCCTGGCTCAGGGTCACGGCCTCTTTCACGCGCAACTGCTCTTTCGCCTTGTCGCGTATGGCCACCACGTCTTCTGGCTTCACGCGGTAGGAAGGAATGTTGACTGTCTGCCCGTTCACGGCGATGGCCTTGTGCGTCACCATCTGGCGCGCCTGGGCGCGGGTCACGGCGAAGCCCATGCGATAGACAACGTTGTCCAGCCGGCTTTCCAGCAGGCGCAGCAGATTCTCGCCCGTGGCGCCGCGCTGCTTTGCCGCAAGTTTGTAGTAGTTGCGGAACTGACGCTCGAGCACACCGTAGATGCGGCGCACTTTCTGCTTCTCGCGCAACTGCAGGGCATAGTCCGACAGGCGCACGCGACGCGATGCGCCGTGCTGTCCCGGCGGTTGGTTCAGCTTGCACTTGGACTCCAGTCCACGGGCCGGGCTCTTCAGCTCCAGGTCAACGCCTTCGCGGCGCGCCAGCTTGCAGGTTGGTCCGATGTATCTTGCCATTTAATTCGCTCCGGTCAGACGCGACGTTTTTTGGGCGGCCGGCACCCGTTGTGCGGGATCGGCGTCACGTCAGTGATATTCGTAATCTTGTAACCCACGGCGTGCAGGGCACGGACCGAGGACTCGCGGCCCGGGCCCGGTCCTTTCACACGGACCTCCAGGTTCTTCAGCCCATAATCGAGGGCTGCCCGGCCGGCGTTTTCGGCGGCAACCTGCGCGGCGAACGGCGTGCTCTTGCGCGAACCGCGGAAACCAGCACCACCGGAAGTAGCCCAGGAAAGGGCGTTGCCCTGCCGGTCGGTGATGGTGATGATCGTATTGTTGAAAGAGGCATGCACGTGGGCGATGCCGTCCACGACTGTCTTCTTGACCTTCTTCTTTTTGGGGGTGGGCTTTGCCATAGTTATCTGCTCTTAACGCTTATCGTCAGCGCTTAATGGGACGCCGTGGGCCCTTGCGGGTACGCGCGTTGGTTTTCGTCTGTTGGCCACGAACCGGCAAGCCGCGGCGATGGCGCAGACCGCGATAGCAGCCCAGGTCCATCAAGCGCTTGATATTCATCGCGACTTCACGACGCAGGTCGCCTTCAACCGGAATTCTTCCGATTTCGCCACGAATGCTCTCGATCTCAGACTCGGTCAGATCCCGGATCTTGGTCTCGGGGGCGACACCGGCCGCTGCGCAAATCTGCAGGGCACGGGTTTTCCCGATGCCATAGATGTGCGTCAAGCCCACCCAGGTGTGCTTTTGAACCGGTATGTTGACTCCTGCAATACGAGCCATTCTCGTTAACTCCTGTCAGCTTCGTGCCGCCAATGTGAACAGCACATTATATCTAAACCAAACTGCCGGTGAAAGCGTCAATCCACTCTTTCCGGCTGGCGTCAGCCTGTCTCAGCCCCGTTTCAACCCTGGCGCTGCTTGTGCTTCTTGTCGGTGCAAATGACGAACAGCACGCCTTTGCGCCGTACGATTTTGCAGTTACGACAGATTTTCTTTACTGAGGCCTGCACTTTCATAACTCTTCTCCAAATCCTGCGAGCCGGCTAAACAGCGGCGGCCCGTCACAATTACCACCCGAAACGATTCGAACAACTATCTGCGGACCACTCCGGAGCGGCCGTAGGATCTCAGATTCGCCTTTTTCATCAGGCTGTCGTACTGGTGCGATATCAGGTGCGCCTGGACCTGTGCGATGAAGTCCATGATCACGACCACGACAATCAGTACCGATGTTCCGCCGAAATAGAACGGCACCTGCCATAGCACCCGGAAAATGTCCGGCAGCAGGCAAACCGCCACCAGGTAAACCGAGCCCACCATGGTCAGACGCGTCAACACGAAATCGATGTATTCCGCGGTCTGACGTCCGGGTCTGATTCCGGGGATGAACGCTCCCGAACGCTTCAGGTTATCCGCTGTTTCCTTCGAGTTGAACACCATCGCGGTGTAGAAGAAACAGAAGAAGATGATCAGGCCCGAATAAAGAATCGTGTAGGCCAGGTTGCCCGGGGTCAAGGCGGCCGACACATCCGTCAAAAAGGACAATCCTTCCGAACCACTGAACCAGGTGGCCAGGGTCGACGGGAAAATGACGATGCTCGAGGCAAAGATCGCCGGAATTACACCCGACATGTTCACTTTCAGCGGCAGGTGGGTCGATTGGTTCTGGTACGCGACCCGCCCCTGGCGCTGCGCGTAGTTGACCGTTATGCGGCGCTGTCCGCGCTCGACCCGCACGATGAAATAGATCACGGCCAAGACCAAAGCAATAATGATCAGCACTGCCGGGATACTCAGCTGACCGGTGTTGACCAATTCCAGCGTACCGGCGATGGCCCGCGGCAGACCCGCAACGATGCCGGCGAAGATGATCAGCGAAATACCGTTACCCACGCCCCGCTCAGTAATCTGTTCGCCCAGCCACATCAGGAAGATGGTGCCCGCTGTCAGCGAAACCACCGCCGTGAAGAGGAAGCCGAAGCCGGGCGCGAGCACCACGGACGACTGGCCCTGCAGCGCAAAGGCCACGCCACCGGCCTGAATGCCGGCGAGGATGACGGTAAAATTGCGCGTGTACTGGGTGATTTTCTGGCGTCCGCTGGAGCCTTCTTTCTTGAGCTGCTGCAACTGCGGAATCGCACTGCTCATCAACTGCATGATGATGGACGCGGAAATGTACGGCATCACGCCCAGGGCGAACAGCGAAAATCGCTCCAGCGCCCCGCCCGTGAACAGGTTGAACACGTCAACAATGGTTCCCTGCTGCGAGTTCATGAACTGCAGCAGCGCCTGGGGGTTGACCCCCGGGACCGGGATGAACGTACCGACGCGGTAGATGATCAGGGCGACGAACACGAACAGCAAACGCTGCCGCAGTTCAGTCAGCCGACCAAGCCCGCTCAGCGTTTCCGCCATTTGTGACGGGGATCGGGCCATTATTCGACCTTGCCTCCAGCGGCTTCAATGGCCGCCAGTGCGCCCTTGGTCACGCCCAGGCCCTTGATCGTTACTGCGCGCTTCAGCTCGCCGGTATTGATCACCTTGACCTTGCGGGCATCGTGACCCACGACGTTCTCCACTTTCAGGGTTTCCAGGTCGATCACGTCGGCCTTCATCACCTGCAATTGGTAGAGCGGTACTTCGGCGTTATAGCGGGCCGTGCGGGAAGCGAAGCCACGCTTGGGCAAGCGGCGCTGCAGCGGCATCTGGCCGCCTTCGAAACCGACCTTGTGGAAACCGCCGGAACGGGACTTCTGCCCCTTGTGCCCGCGCCCGGCGGTCTTGCCGAGGCCGGAACCGATACCGCGCCCAACGCGCTTGCGCTCTTTTTTGCTGCCCTCTGCCGGGCTGAGATCATTCAGTTTCATGTTCGTGTTTCCCGATAATTGGGGTCAGAGTAAAAATTCCTGATCCCATTTCTCCAATATTGGTAGCGTTTCAGAGAATTTTTACTCTGACCCCAAATATCT
>JAPHSB010000199.1 GCA_026193295.1 Lysobacterales bacterium | reverse complement strand
GGCATCGCCCGGCGGGCAGCGGATTCTCGAGTTGTTCGACGAGGAGGTTCCCGAGCATCAGTCCATCAGCGCGTTGAAGAAGCTCGAGTTTGTGCTGCGGCACGCGCGCGCAGAAAACAGGGTTCTTACCGTTGTGGGTGAAATCGGCGCCTCGCTTGCACGTCCGGCTTGAAAGCCAGAACGGCGTGCCGCCTGGCCAAAGCGCGGCCCGGACGATGGCCGGCGTATCGCGCGCCACCGCCCAGAGGCCAACGCCTGGCGCTTGACTCTGACCTCGTCACTCCCAGATGATCCGGCCTTGCCTGTTATTTACCACGAGGCCTTCCGGGGACCGTTCGTGGTCGGCTTTGATGATAGAAGGGACTGACCATGCGCACATTCACGATCTTGCTCATTGCGGGGTGCCTCGCCGTGGCTTTGAACTCGCACGCTGAGCAGCTGGATATCGCGCGGCTGGTGGCCAGTCCGGCGCTGTCCGGGCCGACCGTGCGCGGCGTCAAGGTCTCGCCGGACGGCGCGCGGGTCACCTGGCTGCAGGGCCGGGCCGACGATCAAAACCAGCTGGACCTGTGGGAATACCACGTCGCCGACGGTGAAAAGCGCCTGCTGGTCGACAGTCGCCAGCTGCAGGGCGGGCAGGAACAGCTGGACGAGGTGGAGCGGGCGCGGCGCGAGCGGGCGCGTATTTACGCTTCCGGCATCGTCGAATACAGCTGGTCGCCCGACGGCAAAGCCCTGCTGTTTCCGCTGGGCGGCGACCTCTACTACCTGGAGCTGGGCTCGGAGCCGCGCCGCCTGACCCGGACGGAGTCCACCGAGACCGATGCGAAGATCTCGCCGCGGGGACGCTACGTATCGTTCGTACGCGAACAGAACCTGTATCTCATCGATCTCGCCAGCGGCGAGGAGCGCGCGCTGACCACCGCGGGCGGCGGCGCCATCTCCTACGGCATGGCGGAGTTCGTGGCGCAGGAAGAAATGTACCGTTTCACCGGCTACTGGTGGGCCGAGGACGACAGCCGGGTGGCCTTCACCCGCGTCGACGAGTCGGGCGTCGAGCTGAAAGACCGCTACGAGATCGGCGCCGATGGCGTCACCACCATCCCCCAGCGCTACCCCTTCGCCGGCACGCCCAACGCGGTGGTCCAGCTGCTTCTCCAGGACCTCGTTTCCGGCGAAGCGCGCGAAGTGGCGCTGGGCGCGGACCCCGACTTTTACCTGGCGCGGGTCGATTTCTCGCCCGACGGCACGCTGGCGGTGCAGAAACAGACGCGCGACCAGAAAGTCCTCGAACTGATTTTTGTCGACCCGGACAGCCTGCGGCAGACCGTGGTGTTGCGCGAAGAGCATCCCCGCTGGGTCAACCTGCACAGCGACCTCAGGTTTCTCGACGGCGGCGCGCGGTTCATCTGGGCCTCGGAGCGCAGCGGCTTCAACCACCTGTACCTGTACCGCAAAGACGGCACGCTGCTGCGCGCGCTGACCAGCGGCGAGTGGCCGGTGGCGCAAGCCAGACGCAACGGCGGTGCGGTGCGCGCGGTAGACGAGGCGGGCGGCACGCTGTGGTTCATCGGCTATCGCGAAAGCGCGACCGAGCAACACCTGTACCGCGTGCCGCTGGCCGGCGGCGAGGTCCAGCGGATGACCACGGAGGGCGGCTGGTATGACGCCGCGATGGCCAGGGACGGCGGCTTTTACGTGGAATACGGCGAGGGGCCGTTGCGCCCGCCTTACACGGCCATCCGCGCCGCCGCGGGCGAACTGCTGACCTACATCAACGAGAATGCGCTGGACGAGAGCCACCCGTATCACCCCTACCTGGCCGGCCATCGCACGTACACCTTCGGCACCCTCGAGGCGGATGACGGCACGCCGCTCAACTACCAGCTGATGCTGCCGGCCGGCTTCGACCCGGCCCGCCAATACCCCGCCGTGGTTTACCTCTACGGCGGCCCGGGCGCCGAGCAGGAAGTGCGCAAGGCCTGGCCGATCGACGGCCACCTGATGGGCCTGAACCAGGTGTTGGCGCGCAACGGCTACGTGGTGTTCACGCTGGACAACCGCGGCACCTATAACCGGGGCAAGGCCTTCGAAGACGTGATCTACCGCAACATGGGCGGCGTCGAGGTGCGCGACCAGCTGCGGGGACTGGAATGGCTGAAATCACAGCCCTTCGTCGACCCCGGCCGCGTGGGCATTCACGGCTGGTCCTATGGCGGCTATATGACCCTGATGCTCCTGCTCAAGGCCCCGGGCGCTTACGCGGCGGGCATCTCCGGGGCGCCGGTCACCAACTGGCGCCTCTATGACACCCATTACACCGAGCACTACATGGGCGACCCCAACGATGGCGAAGGCAAGTACGAGATCTCCAGCCCGATGAGCTACGCGCAAAACCTGGCCGACCCGCTGCTGATCGTGCACGGCATGGCCGACGACAACGTCTTCTTCGACCACACCGTGCAGATGATCGAAGCCCTGCAACAAGCTGCCAGACCGTTCGAGATGATGACCTACCCGGGCAAGCGCCACCGCATCGTCGGCGAGGCCGAAAACACGCAGTTGTGGAACCTGTACCTGGATTTCTTCCGGCGGCATCTGGGGGCAAAAGGGCTCTGACCCCTTTTGTACGGTTCCGCCCCTTGCTTGGAAAAAAAGCCGGTCCTGCTTACAACTCCGCGCGAACCCGGCTGTCCGACAAGCGCCCCAGCCGGCTCTCGCGCCAGATCATCAGCAGGTTCGAAGCGATGACGACAGCGGCGCCGGCCATCACCGCCGGCAGGGGCCATTCCTGCCAGATCATCCAGCCGAACAAGGTCGCCCAGACGATGCCGCTGTAGTTGAACACGGTCACGATGGCGGCCCGCGCATGGCGAAAGGCGACGGACATCAGCCACTGCGCGGCCGCGCCCGACAGGCCAACGCCGAACAGCAGCGGGATCTCTGCCCAGCTGGGCCGGACGGCAATGAACGGCAGCGGTAACGCGCACAGGAACGTCCCGACGATGAAGAAGTAGGCGGCGATGGTCTCCGGGCGCTCGTAACGGCCGAGGTAACGCAGGATGATCTGCAGGACGGCGTGCATCAGCGCGGCACACAGCGCGACCGCGATGCCCAGCGCGTACACCTGGCCGGATGGATGCGCCATGATCACCACGCCGATGAAGCCGATAGCCACCGCGGCCCAGCGGTACGGGCCGACCGATTCGCCCAGGAAGATCACGCCCAGCACCGGGACGAACAAGGTCGAGGTGAACAGCAGCACAGTGGTGTCGGCCATCGGCATCAGGGAGAACGCGGCAAAGGTGGTGATCAGGCTGAGCGTGCCGATGGCGGCGCGCACGCCCACCAGCACGGGCTTGCTGCGCAGCACCAGGATGTCACGCCGGCCGAAGGCGAACGCCGCGACCAGGAAGGGCACGCTGGCAATCAGGTTGCGATAAAAAGCGATCTCGATGACCGAGTGGTTTGCGCTGAGCAGCTTGGCGAACATGTTCATGACCGTGAACATGAAGAACGCGCCCATGGCGGCCGCCATGCCCAGCACGACCCGTTCCTGGTGGGCCTGCGGCGGATTGGCCTGATCGCTCACTTCGCTGCCCCGGTGTTACAGCGACTTGAAGGTCTTGGCATAGCCGTGACCCTCTACGGCCATCGTCCACTGCAGGCTCCAGCCGAACGGCGTGTGGTGGACCTCGAAACCGTGCCGCTCCAGTTGCTCGCCCAGCGCCACCAGCAGCTCGCGGGCAAATTCCGGCGACGAGCGCTCCTCGGCCAGGTGGGCAAAGGAGTGCAGCACCAGGCGTGACACCTCGCGCTTGCGGGCGAACCAGCGGAAGTACTTCACCGCCTGCTTCAGCAGGGCCTCGCCACGTTCCTCGTCGCGCGGCTCACACTGGATGAAGGCGACGATCGCACCCTCCACGCGATCGCTGGACGGTTCCGGCTCTGCCGCAGCCAGCGGCGAACCCGCCTCGCAGGCCTCGTACTGAAAGGATTCGGTCAGGAACACGAGCAGTTTCATCGCCAGGTCACCGGCTGTTGGGACCGGTTCAGCTTAGCCGAAAAAGGGCTCCGACCCCATTTACCACTGCCAGGCGGATCGGAATGCTCCCATCATGACGGAGTGACCACTTCTCACGTTTCGACATTGCGTGTATACGGCATTGCCGGTGCCCGGTATCCTCCGGGCCCTGCCTACATTTTCGCGACGCCAGCGGCCCTGCCCGGCTACAATGTCGCCCGAGACCTGGAGAGAGCTCAATCGACAAGCATGGGATTTTTCACTGAACTCAAGCGCAGGAACGTCATCCGCGTCGGTATCGCATACGTCGTGGGCGCCTGGCTGCTGGCCCAGGTAGCGGACCTGGTGCTCGATGTCATCGGCGCGCCTGATGTCGTGTTGCGTTCCCTGGTGGCGTTGCTGGCACTGGGCCTGGCGCCCGCGCTGATCTTCGCCTGGGTGTTCGAAATGACGCCCGAGGGCGTCAAGCTCGAATCCGAGGTCGACCGCGGCCAGTCCATCACCGCGCAGACCGGCAAGAAACTCAATTGGGTGACCATCCTGATGCTGGTCGCGGCCGTGGCCTTCGTCGCGGTCGATCGCTACTGGCACGAGCGGTCGACCGAAGTAGCTCCGGCAACCGCCGAAGAGACTCCGGCCGAAGTGATCGGGGCAGCGCAGTCGGCCGGCAGCCTGGCCGCAGCGCCGGCCGACGCAACGTCCATCGCCGTGCTGCCCTTCGCCAACCGCTCGAACCAGGACGACGACCTGTTTTTCACCGACGGCATCCACGACGACCTGCTGACCCAGCTGGCCAAGATTCACGAACTGACCGTGATCTCCCGCACCTCGGTGATGGAGTATCGCGACACGCGCAAGAACCTGCGCGAAATCGGCGCCGAGCTGAACGTGGGCACCATCCTGGAGGGCGGCATCCAGCGGGTCGGTGATCGCGTCCGCATCAATGCCCAGTTGATCGACGTCGCGAGCGACAAGCACCTGTGGGCCGAGACCTTCGACCGCGAGCTGACGGCAGAAAACATCTTCGACATCCAGTCGGAAATTGCCCGCAAGATTGTCCATGCGATCGCGGTCGAATTGTCGCCGGAGGAAGAACGGCAGCTGTCCGAGGTGCCGACCACCAACCTGGTCGCCTACGAATCCTACCTGCGGGCGCGGGACCTGTTTTACGTCGCCAACTACGCCCGCTCGCGGGAAACCGCGGCGCTGCCCTGGCTCGAGAAAGCCATCGCGCTGGACCCCGACTATACCGACGCCTATGCGCTGTTGGCCGATATCCACGGCCAGACTTACTGGCGCGGGATCGATACCTCCGAGGCCTTCCTGGCGAAGTACCGTGACACCATCGACCGCGCCCTCGAGTTGAACCCGGACTCGCCCCGCGCCCTGCGCGCTTCGGCCAATTACCACTACCGCGTCGAAAACGACTACCGCAAGTCCCTGGCCTTGATCCAGCAGGCACTGCAGAGCGCGCCCGGCGATGTCGACCTGCGGGGCGACCTCGCCCTGAACCAGCGACGGCTCGGCCTGTGGCAGGACTCGATCGCGAGTTTTCGCAAGGCGCTGTCGCTCGACCCGGCCAACCGCTTCTACCAGGCACTGCTGGTGGAGACCATGGTCTCCGTCAATGACTGGCAGGGCATACTGGACAGCACGCTGCCGCTGGAGGACGCCGCTCCGGACGACCTCGACATCCAACTCGACCGGGCCTTCGCGCAGTTCAACCTGACCGGCGATCTGCGGCCGCTCGAGCGGGTTTTTGAGCGGATGGCCCCCACCGACTCGACCAATTACATCCTCCTCAGCGCCCGCGTGCACTGGCTGCAGCGGGATCCCGACGCCGCCATCGCGGTGCTGAACAATTCAATCTGGACCGAGAGCGAGCCCTCCCAGGTCTTTCAGAACAACCGCGACTACGAATTGGCCAACGCCTATCGACTGAAGGGCGACATGGAAACGGCGCGGATGCATTTCGAGCGGGTGATCGCCCGTCGCGACGAGGTCATGAATTCTTCGCTGCAGACCCAGTGTTACTCGGGCATGACCGTGGCGCTGTCGCTGGCCCGCCTGGGCCGTTTCGACGAGGCTCTGGAGCTGGGCGAACAGCTGCTGCGCGAGATTCCGGCGGACAAGGACGCGATGCTGTGGGGCTGGCTGTTCACTTACCAGGCCATGATCAAGGGGCTGACCGGTGACCTCGAAGCCGCCATCGACGACCTGGAGATCGCCCTGGAAACGCCCACCGCGTTTCGCATCACGGTCTGGGACCTGTACTACGACCCGAACTGGGACTTCATGCGCGACAACCCGCGCTTCGTGGAACTGGCGACGCCGCCCACCGTGATCCGCACGGCCACGCCGTAACCATCAGCATGATGGGGTTAGGGTGAGACCCCGGCCCGGCGCAGTCGCGCACCGGGCCGGGTCACGAACGCACATCCTCTGTGCAGATCTGCCGGACAGTCCGGAAGATCAGTTCGGCAGTATTACGGTGTCCACGACGTGGATTACGCCATTGCTGGCGCCGATATCCGTCGCCACGACGCGTGAGTCGTTGATGAAAACCGTGTCGTCGACGACACGGATCGACAGGTCATCGCCATTGACCGTCGGTGCGGTCTGCATGGTGACGACTTCGGCCGCAGTCACTTTGCCCGGAACCACGTGGTAGGTGAGGATTGCGACCAGCTTGTCCTTGTTTTCCGGAAGCAGCAGCGATTCCACGGTGCCTGCGGGCAGCTTGGCGAACGCTTCATCGTTCGGGGCGAACACGGTGTAAGGGCCGTCCGCTTTGAGCGTACCCACCAGGTCACCCGCTTCCAGTGCGGCGGCCAGGGTGCTAAACGTTCCTGCGCTGATCGCGGTGTCCACGATATCGGCCTGTTTCTTGCCATAGTTTCCGGCCAACGCATCGGTGACCAACAGGAGCAAGGCAGCTGCGAAAGCGGTGGCCGTAGAAATTCTCAGTCGTCGTTTCATAAGCATGTTGATGTCCTCCATTGGTTGAGATCCTAATGTATAGATCGTGTACAGTGATTACAAGTGCCAACTTCACCTTTTTTCAATGTTACGCCATTCAGGTACAGTTATTGTACAGTTATAATCGGCTATCGCCCAGCCCCGGTCCGTGACGAATTCCGAATGACGTGGTCTATACTTCCCGACCGCGACACGGAATCGGACAATCGGTCAGGCGGGCGCCGGGCAGGGTGATGATCCATCGCCCGTCGAAGCCGACACCAGCCTCCAGGTATTGAATGGGAATTCGGATGATTGAAGAACTGAACAGCGAGCGGTCAAAAACGAACTCAACTTCGATTCGCGAGCTTGCGCCCGGGGCGATCGTACGCTGGCTGCGCCTGGGCTGGCGTGATTTTCGCCAGGCCGGCTGGCCCAGCCTGATGCACGGCCTGATCGTTGCCGGCATCAGCCTGGTCATCATCGAAATCGCTCTTTTGTTCTGGCCTTTGTTGCCCGGGGCGGTCTCCGGCTTCCTGATCATGGGGCCGATTCTGGCGACCGGGTTGTACGCACTCAGCCGAAAACAGGAGCAGGGGCAGCCGTCGAGTCGACACGATGTCATTCATGCCTGGCGGCACGGGACCCGGTGCCTGTTGCGGTTTGGCCTGCTGCTGGTGATCGTCGCAACGGCATGGGTGATGGTATCGATGGTGCTGTTCCACTATTTCGTCAGCGCCGAAATCTCGGGGCCGCTGGACTTTCTGCACTATGTCTTTCAGCAGGACGATGGCATTTTCCTGCTCTGGACGGTGCTCGCGGGCCTGGTCGCCGCGGTGATGTTCGCCGTTACCGTGGTCTCGGTTCCGCTGTTGGTGGATCGAGACGTGACCACGCCGGTCGCGCTGGCGACAAGCGTGCGCGCCGTGGCCGAGAATCCGCTCCCCATGACGGCGTGGGCGTTGTTCATCCTGCTGGCGACCGGTTTTTCGGTGGCCACCTTCATGGTGGGCTTCATTGTGCTCTATCCGGTCATCGGGCATGCGTCCTGGCACGCTTACCGTGAGGTGGTTGACGCCAGCCGCCTAACGCCGCGAAAGGGTCTGCGCGGACCATGTTCGGACTGACCGAACAACAGATCTCCGAGATCGGCCTGACCTGGGGTCTGGGCCTGATGATTGCTTTTATGCTGTTCATCATCTGGGACCTTGCCAAAAAGTCGAACGCCGGCAAGTTCGGGACCTTCGTGCTTTTTTTCGTTCTGGCGTTCGGAATGCTCGGGTTCATCGCCAAATCCGTCATCCAATGGCTGATGGGAATATGAGCGGGCGCACACGCCTCATGGCACACCTCATCCAGCAGCGGCATGGGATAAAAGGGGTCAGAGCCCTGTTACGCAGGGCAAAGCAGGGTACTGCCCCTGATCGGCCTGCGCTGAGGCTGTCTTCAAACAACCGGACTATTGCAGCAGGGCCATGCTGGCCGCCGGATTCAGCAATTTGAGCTCTGGCTGGCCCGCCAGCTCGTCGGCGCCCTGCTCGATCAGCCGGATCACCTCCGCAGGCTGCAGGGTGGGCTTGACCGTGATGAGCTTGACGGCCAGGTTCAACGCGTTGGGTGACGCCATCGAGGTACCACTGAACGCCATTCGCTGGCCGCCGGGCACGTAACTGTCGACCTCGAAGCCGTTGGCGTAGACGACGACGTTCTCGCCCATGCTGGTGAACGACGTCCGTTCGCCGGCCTGGTCCACCGCCCCCACCACCATGATGTTGTCGAGGTCGTACGCCGACGGGATGACCCGGTTGAAGCCAACGTCATTATCGTCGTTGCCGGCCGCGATCACGAACAGGATCCCGGGCGCCGAGGCGATGGCGTCGTGCAGACCCTTGTCGAGCGTGCCGAAAATCTCCTCGGTCATGGCCTTGCGTTCTTCGGCGTTGACGCCGACGCCATTGGCCTCGAGGCCGGCCTCGATCTCGTCGAAGGTCCAGCCCCAGCTCATGTTCACCGCGCGCACCCCGGCCGCCTTGAAGTACGCCACCGTCTCCGCATAGGAACGGGCATGGGCCCGTGCCGCCTCCGGCAGGATCGGGGCCGACGTCGGGTGGTAGTCGAACGAGATACGGGCACACAGCAAGCGGGCAAAGGGGTTACCGGCGGCGGCGATCCCGGCCACGTGGGTGCCGTGCGCATAGAGCCCGGTAAAGCCCAGCGCGGTGAGGAAGTCGTTGACGGCTGCGGGCTCCATGGAGCCGATGTACTGTTTCAGCTCGGACGCCTCGGGGCTGTCGATGGCGGCCTGCAGGTCGGTCAGGCCCTTCATGTATTTCATCGATGACTCGACCCGGCCGCTCATGTCGCGATGCGGATGAAGCAATTCGGGATGGCGGGCGCCAAACATGTCGTAGGCGATACCGT
>JAPHSB010000379.1 GCA_026193295.1 Lysobacterales bacterium | reverse complement strand
GTCCAGCCCGTAGGCCGGCAAGCGGAAAGACAATTCGACCGTCCGGGGTTCCAGTGCCGTGATGCTGTCCGGTCCGGAGGGCTGCAGCAGTACGGCCAGTCCCGACGCCAAGGCAAAATCCCTCAAGCTGCCCTGGTCGGACTCACTAAGGGGTTCCAGGTGTCGGAACACGAGGGCGCAACTGTCATCCCCGCAGGCGACTTCGATTTGCGGAATGGACTGCCTTGCCTCCATGCCGAAGATCAGCGAGGAAAGCGCGCCGAGCTGGCAGGCGACACGCGGGTCGAGGACGTGGCACTCCTGCATGTCGGCAACAAATCGCCCATAAGTTTCACGAAACCCGACCAGCACGCGCTCCTTGGCATGCACATAACGAACCGACAGCCGGGCTTTGCGCCGGTATCCCCAGGTTGGCCCGGTCAAGGGCTCCCACCACGTCAAGGGCGCGACCTTTCCGATCCGCGTCAGATTCTGCTGCAGGGTGTTGTGCTTGGATTCGATCTGCCGGACGGGATCGAGGTGCTGCAATGAACAACCCCCGCAAGTGCCGAAGTGCGGACAGCGCGGGGCGATACGATGGGCGGAGGCCTCAATGATCTCCAGCACCTCAGCCTCGTCGTAGCGCCGCTTGCAACCCGTAACGCGGGCCATCACGCGCTCACCCGGCAGCGCTCCGCGAACGAACACCCGCTTCTCCCCGTGTGTCGCGACGCCCCGCCCGTCATGGCTCAGGTCATCGATCCGGAGTTCAAGCGGCTGCTCTGGCAGCTTCCTTCTGCGGCGTCGGCTCATAGGATGGTCACGAAACGAGAGCGCCCGGGCGCCCTGGCCCGGCCGCGCGTTGCCAGATTGGGGTTACTTCTGTCGCCAGGCGCCACCAGGCTCCTGGTAATACCAGCCCGGTCGCGCATTTCGGACCCACTCCTTGGCGAAAGTCTGCTGGATGTCCTGTTCCCATTCGGGATGCCCGTTGGCCACTGCAATTTCCCGGTATACCGCCTTGCGGTCACGGTTCTCATCGGCTACCAGGGTTTCCAGGTTACGGCGCTCGCTGAGTTGCACCGCCGCGCGGTCCCGGATCGTTACCAGGCCGTCCGCGGTAAAACCGATCGCGCCCGCGTCGAACAGGGTGGTGAGCGACTGGCGCTGGCGCTCAGCCATGCGCGCCTTGATCGCATTGATCTGCGGCGTATTGATATCGATTTCGGCCTGCTGCGCTTGCGCACTCGGGACCAGGAAGTCGAGCACCTGGTTGGCCGCCAGCCAGACGAAGCGGCCAGGTGAGTTTGTGGGATCAAAGAGGGCGCCGTCTTTCCTGGGTTCGGCCAGCACGTCGCCGACAAATTTTTCCGCTGCCCGTTCGGCGGCCGCGGCCGGAAAATAGACATTGATCGTAACGCAGGCCGCAAGGACCAGTACGGTGCTTACGATCAGGAACGCTTTTAACTTCTTCATGACTTTACTCCCTGTGACCGGAACCTGGCCGGCGGCCTGGCCCCACATTCTATCAAAAGGGCAGTCCAGGCATCCGTTGCAACATGGCATCCGGACGCGCACGCCGTCACGAGTCAGGCACGCCGCCCACCTGGACCGGGTTTTCCGCGGAAATGGCCGACAGGTTGGACACCATTGTCGGCCAGTCGATGTTCCGGTTGAAGGCCCGGATCGTGATTTTTGGTACACCGGCGCCCTCGAGGATCAAAACGCTCGACGCGTCCTCGGCGAGCCCACGCAATTGACAGACATTGTTTTGCAGGCGACAGCCCAAACCCAGGCGCCGGTATGAGAAATTGCTGAACATGCGCATCAGAGGACCCGTCAGCGCCGTGGTCGCGGCTCCACCACCAATCGTGGTCAGCCGGTTGACGGCCTGCCTCGAGATATCTTTCGAACCGCCCTGTCCCTCCGGGGTCCCCAACCAGGCGTCAAAAGCGACCGGTTTCCAATCCAGCATGCGCAGGTCGCTGACATGCCCGTCGAGACGACCGGCGATCCGGCCGAATGAAAAAGTCTGGGTCAACTGCTCGAGGTCGAGATCGACCACGTTCAAATCGGCGGCGAGGCCGGGCAGCACACCGAATGCACGCTCCATGCTGAGATTCTGCACCGCGATCCTCCCGCCAAACACGTCGAAGCGGATTTCACCATCAATGCCGAGGACGCCATCGTCGAGGGAAACCCCCGGGATTTCGCCGCTGAGCTTCCCGCTGAACGCCGGCCAGTCCAGGGCAGTCGTCAGCTGGCCCATGTCCAGTTCATTGATCCGTGCCCGCAGCAGCACATCCGGCTCGCCTCTGCCATCGGCCCGCCCCCCGGGCAATATGATCTTCAGAGTACGCAGTTCGACGCCCCCGCCCAGCACCTCAAGCTTCAGTGGGTCCTTTAAAGCGATGGAGCCGGGTTCCGAGTCCAGGGCGGCCTCGCCCGCCCCGAGATTGATTCTGCCGAATAAAAGCCCGCGCCAGTTCAGCTTCGAGTCGAAAGCGTGATCACCCGGCCGGAAACGCGCCTCGAGTCCCGTGATGGCGAACCGTTCCCGCTCAATATCGACGATACTCAGGTCGTTCACTTCCAGGTCTCCGGAAACCAGGGCGCCGGACGCCCACTCTCCGTTCCAGAGTACGCGGCCCGTCATTTCCAGCCCGTTCAGAGTCCACGCGGCAGCCATGGGCTCCACGTAACGCTGATACGCGGCAGGAAAGTCGAGTTCGAGTCGACTGATTTCCACTGACCAGTCGGCGTCCTCACCCGACAGGCCCAGCCGGGCCCTGCCCTCGACGGACACGGCGCCGTCGTCGCCGAGACTGAGCCGAGCGATGTCGAGTTCCGCGTCATTCCAGCGCAGGTCCGCGCGGGCATCCAGTCCGGCCGAAGAAAAGTTACGGTAAAAATCATCGATCAGCAATTCGCCACCCCGCACGCCCACCTGGACCACGAGTGCGCCGGCTTCGATATCGGGCCAGGACCCCGCCAACTCCAATTGCAGGCTTTCACCAGCATACCGCCCCTCGGGAGAATCGAAACCAAGGCCGTCGATAGCGGACTGCCAGGCCAGAGCCGCCGAACCATCCGCTCTTCGCTTCAGTGTTATCTCCGCGTCGAATTGACCACTGCTCAGCCAAGCAGCCGTGGACGGCAAACCAGGCCACTTGGCGAGTTCATTCATTGGCTGCCCGGTGAAATTCAACTGGAGCAGGAATTCGCCGTCCCGATCCGCGACATTGAGCAGAGCCTTCAGCCCACCAGCTTCCAGAGTGCTGCTCACCTCCAGGTTGTTACCCTCCATCGACACTGGGCCGAGCGATCCGGTGACCGTCAGGCCATCACGCAAATAAGCCTCACCGGGACCGGTCATTCGTTCGAAGACCAGGTCGAATCGGTTCGTGGCGGACAGGTCGGCACGCACCCTTTCAATTCGCAGCTCTCCGTATTCAATGCTCGCCGCGGTGAAACCGATTTCCGGCAACGCTGCGAAAGCCGATCCATGAGCCATACCTGCGCCGCACAGCAACATGACGCGCAACCAGCACCCAACACCCGGACGGCGCCGGTTCGAAATCCGACCTGCGTTTGCAAGCCAACGTCTTTGGGCTACTCTTTGCACAAGGGGTTTGAGTATCAGTTTTAGCAATCGTTCGGACCTTCACAAGTCAGGGGGAACGCATGTACAAAGATTCCGGCGCCAGTGGCCCCAGGGTTTTGATTGTCGATGATCACCAAGTCAGCCGGCAATTCATGGCCGCAGCATTGCGACACATCGCCGGCGTTGTCAAGCAGGCCGGCACAGCTTCAGAAGCACGGACGCTTGCCTGGAGTTGGCTGCCCGACATCATCCTGATGGACGTCAGGCTTGGACATGCGAATGGTTTCGACGTGGCCCGGCAAATCCTCCATCGCTGGCCGCGCGCGACCCGGCGGCCGAGGGTCATCATGCTCAGCGCGCAACCTCGGCAAGGCGGCCAGCGCCGAATCAACCTGGCGTCGACGGATGGCTTCCTGGCCAAACCGGTAAACGTCACAGAACTTCTCCATGCCATTGCGCCGTCAGCGAAGGCAGCATCCGGATGCGCTGACGAACAGTCCCTGTCTCGACTACAGGATCTGTTCCGCGACGAACTGGCAACCCGCCTGGATCCGCTCGAAGCGTGTCTGGCCACTCTCGACCTCGCGGGGGCCCGGGCGATTCTGCACCAGCTGATCGCCTCGAGTGGCCTGTGCCGGCAGCCGCGGCTCGAACGAGACCTGCGCGCCTTGCACGATGCATGTGGCAAACAACCGAAGGCGGCATGCCTGGCT
>JAPHSB010000290.1 GCA_026193295.1 Lysobacterales bacterium | reverse complement strand
TTCGAGCGCCCAGGGATGGCTCGAGCGAGTCATGAGCCGGGGCGCCGGATGCCTCGCCTTGAGCGCGGTCCACATCGCGAACGAGGTTCGCTCCTGCGAAGATCCCGGCAACCTTCCGTTCCGCCTGTAACCTTTTCCGCTCCCCCGCGTTTATGCTTGTGGAATGAGCAGAAAATTCCGTCAGTGGGTAGATGACTACCAGGACCAGGCATGGACCCTGGCCCGCTACCTTCTGAAGGATTCGGCCGAGGCGCAGGACGCCTGCCAGGAGGCTTTCGTGAAGCTCTGGAAGAACCAGGATCGCATCGATCCGGAGCGGATCAGGCCCTGGTTGATGAAGGTGACGCGCAACCTCTGTCTCGACCGGCTGCGGCGCCGCCACCCGACCCAGGAATGGCAGGAGTGGCAGCAGGCCGACGAAAGCCCGGGACCGATGCAGGGAGCCGAGCAACACCAACTGGGCGAATGGCTGAAACATTCCATCAACGGGCTGACCGAGCCCTACCGATCGCTGGTAGTGCTGCGGGATGTCCATCAGCACAGCTACGAGGAAGTCGCCAGCGTGCTGGAACTGAGCCTGCCGCAGGTGAAAGTGTACCTGCACCGGGCACGAAAACAGTTGCGTGAGCAACTCGCGGAGGTAAGACCATGACACACGACGGCCGTAACGGGAGGCCAGACGAGCAGAACGGCGGCAAGCCGCCGGAGACGCAGCCCGAAACGCTGCTCGACCGGGAACTCGACGCGCTGTTCGCACAGCTCGATATCGAACGGGCGCCGCCAGGCCTGACCCGTCGGCTGTACCGGATACCGCAGGATGAGCAGGGCCGGCAAAGCTGGTGGCAGTGGCTGCTTGCGCCCGGCCCGGGGCCGCGCTGGGTGCTGGTCCCGGCATTGGCAGCTTCACTGCTGGCGCTCGGCGTGGTGCTGATGTTGCCGCGGCAGCCTTCGCAGGAAGAGATACTCCAGGCCCGCCACGATCTCGCCGTGGCATTCAGCTACATCGACAAGGCGGGGATCCTGACCGGCCAGGAAATCCAGTCGGTGCTGGGCGGCGAGCTGCGCCACACGGTCAAGGACAACCTGTCGAAACACATTCCCTTTACCGAACAATCCCGCAAGGAGGAAACGACATGAAATCGTCAGTGATGACAAAATGGCTCAGATCGGGCCTGGCCCTGTGTTTGGGTGTTGTGCTGGCGTTCCCCGCCCTGGCACAGGAAGACGCGCTCAAAGCATTCCCCGGCTACGTGGACTTTGGCGAACTGAACAGCATATTTGGGGAACCCACCGTGCAGATCTCGATCGGCGCCTCGCTGCTGGGCCTGGTCGCCAGCCTGAGCGCGGAGGAAGATCCGGAGGCAGCCGAGCTGTTCAAGAAATTGAATGGCGTTCGCGTCAACGTGTTTGAAACGGAATCCATGGCCGACGGCGCGGTCGACCTGGTCAAGGACATTTCCGGAAAGCTGAGCCAGAGTGGCTGGGAATCGGTTGTGACGGTGAACTCGGCCGATGAGCAGGTGCGCGTGTTCATGAAACTCAATGCCGAGACCGTAGATGGCATTACCGTGATGGCGCTGGAAGACAACGAGGCTGTATTTGTCAACGTGATCGGCAACATCAACCCGGAGGAGCTGAAGCGCGTGATGAAGAACTTCGACGTGGAGATCGATCGATGAAAGCCGCGTTCGCGCCGGTCCTGGCCCTGCTTTGCGCGCTGTCAGTCGGGGCCTGCGGCATTACCGCGCCGCGCGGAAGTGAGGGCTTCGCGGACCTGGATTCGCTTGGTATCGCGGACACGGACCAAGTCCTGACGCTTTCCATCGGGCCGGCCTTGCTGCGCTTTGCCGCTCACCATGTCGAGGATGACCGGGAAACGCAGGAACTGCTGCGCGGGCTCGATGGCGTGCGCATCCGGATCTATGAAATCGACGGCGAGGCCGCCCGCGTGGCGTCCCGGATGGACGGAATGAGCCGGAAATTACAGGCCGGCGGCTGGGAGCCGGTCATGCTGGTGCGCTCGGAAAATGAACAGGCACACATGCTGCTGAAGGTCGTGGACCAACGGATCTGTGGCATGACCGTACTGGTCTCCGACGGTGAATCGGAGGCCGTGGTCATCAACCTGATGGGCGATCTCGAGCCACAGCAGTTTGCCGGCGTAATGACGGCCCTGGATGTCGACGCCGCCGGCGGCGTAGGC
>JAPHSB010000334.1 GCA_026193295.1 Lysobacterales bacterium | reverse complement strand
CTTGCGCACCAATTCCCTGGCGGTGTATTCCTCGGCGTGCGCGGGAAGGGCAAACAGCAGCCCGGTTGCCATCAGCAAGGCACCGGTTTTCCAACCCATGATCTTCTTGGCGTACACTTTGATATCCCCGGCTCTCTGCAAAAACATTATCTCACATGGCAGAAGGGTCTCGTGGAACGGGCCGGTCATGTTCTCGTGGTTTGAGAAATGCTTCCGGTAGGGTAAGCGCCATGAATGGAGTCTTTCGGGTGGAAACGAGTCGCGCGAGATCGTCGGATACGCTGGTCATCGGCATTTCCTCGCGGGCGCTGTTCGACTTGCGGGAAAGCCACGAGGTTTTCGAGTCGCAAGGTCTGGCTGTCTACTCGGAGTACCAGGTTGCGCGGGAGGAGGAGTTCCTCAAGCCCGGCGTGGCGTTTCCGCTGGTGCGCAAACTGCTGGCGCTCAACGATGACGCGGTCGATCATCCGCGGGTTGAAGTCATCCTGCTGTCGCGCAATAGCGCCGATACCGGCTTGCGCATTTTCAACACCATCGAGCACTTCGGCCTCAACATCGAACGGGCCGCCTTTACCAACGGTGCGAGCCCCTGGAGGTACATGGAAGCATTCGGGGCCGACCTGCTGCTTTCCACCAATGCACCGGACGTGCGCAAGGCGCTGGAGAACGGATACGCCGCGGCGACGATCCTGCCCGGCAGCGCCAGCAGTCTCGAAACCGGGCAGTTGCGCATCGCGTTCGATGGCGACGCGGTCCTGT
Organism: Lysobacterales bacterium; assembly: GCA_026193295.1. Lineage (GTDB taxonomy): Bacteria > Pseudomonadota > Gammaproteobacteria > Xanthomonadales > SZUA-36 > CALKKN01. The sequence goes on along the minus strand of JAPHSB010000334.1, from coordinate 10,598 downwards.
TCAGCGACGAAGCGGAGCGCATTTACCAGGAGCAGGGGCTCGCGGCATTTGCCGCATCCGAACGGCAAGCAGCGAACCAGCCGCTCTCGGGCGGTCCTTTCAAGCATGTGCTCGAGGCTCTGCACAAGATCCAGTCTGCCTTTCCAATCGAGGACAATCCGATCCGTACGGCGTTGGTCACCGCGCGCTCGGCGCCGGCCCACAAGCGTGTCGTGCTTACGCTGCGTGAATGGGGTATCCGCATCGACGAGGCGCTGTTTCTCGGGGGCCGTTCGAAAGGCGAGTTTCTCAAGGCATTTGGTGCCGACATCTTCTTTGACGATCAGCAAGTCCATATCGAGTCGGCGCAATCGCACGTCGCCTCCGCGCATGTACCCAACGGTATCGTCAACGAGTTAAAATAGGCGGATTGCCGACTATCTTCCATTCCCGCGCCCAAGCGGCGCCGTTTGACGTTTCGGAGCCCCCATGGCCAAGCTGAACCCATTCGACCTGTACGACGTGGCATCGCTGCTTAGCGAAGAAGAGCTGATGATCAAGGATAGTGTCGCGCGGTTTGTCGACGAACGCGCCATGCCCCTGATAGCCCGTCATTTCGACGAGGCAAAGTTTCCGGCCGAATTGGTGCCCGAAATCGCCGCCATGGGCTTGCTGGGTTCCAGCCTCGAGGGCTACGGCTGTGCCGGGCTGAATTCCGTGTCCTACGGCCTGATCTGCCAGGAACTGGAACGCTGCGATTCCGGTTTGCGGAGCTTTGTATCGGTGCAGTCGAGCCTGTGCATGTACCCGATCCATGCCTACGGCTCCGAAGAGCAGAAGCAGCGCTGGTTGCCGGGTATGGCGTCCGGGGAGATCATCGGCTGTTTCGGGTTGACCGAATCTCATGGTGGCTCGGATCCGGCCAACATGAAAACCAATGCCAAACGCGACGGCAGCGACTGGCTCCTGAACGGGTCGAAAATGTGGATCACCAACGGCAGCATCGCCGATATCGCGATTGTGTGGGCGAAGACGGACGAAGGCATCATGGGTTTCGTGGTGGAAAAAGGTATGCCTGGATTCGACGCCCCCGCCATCAAGCACAAGATGTCGCTGCGCGCCTCGGTGACCTCGGAGCTGTACTTCGACAATGTCCGCGTGCCGGACGCCAACCGCCTGCCGAAGGTCACGGGCCTGAAGGGTCCGCTGGGTTGCCTCACGCAGGCACGATACGGCATCACCTGGGGGCCGATCGGTTCAGCCATCGCCTGTCTGGAGGAGGTGCTGAGCTACACATCGGACCGTATTCTGTTTGGGCGCCCGTTGGCCGCCAACCAGGCCATCCAGCTGCGGCTCGCAGACATGGCGCGGCGGATCACCAGTGCGCAGCTCCTGTCGCTGCAACTGGGCAGGTTGAAGGATGCCGGCAAGATGCAGCCCACCCAGGTCAGTATCGCCAAGTGGAACAATGTGCGCATGGCGCTGGACATTGCCCGCGACTGCCGTGACATGCTCGGTGGCAGTGGCATCACGACCGAGTACCAGGCGATACGCCACATGTTGAACCTGGAGAGCGTGATTACCTACGAAGGTACGGAAACCATCCACCAACTGGTGGTCGGCCGGGAGTTGACGGGAGTCAATGCGTTCTAGGCGTATCTGTCGCCAGGTGAGCGATTCAGGCGGTACGGCAATCAGGCATCGAACTCGACCAGTCGGGGTTCGGGTTCGAGCACGATCCCGAATCGATCCGCGACGGTGGACTGGACCTTGTGAGCCAGCTCCACGATCTCCTTGCCGCTGGCCGAACCCAGGTTGATCAGCACCAGGGCATGTTGCCCGGAGACTGCGGCATCGCCGAGGCGCAGCCCCTTCAGGCCGCAAAGCTCGATCATCCACGCCGCCGACAGTTTCGCGCGGCCGTCCCCAAGGGGCCAGAGCGGCAAGTCCGGATGCGCGCTTTTGAGGGTATCAGCTTGCCCGGGGCCGACGACAGGATTCTTGAAAAAACTCCCGGCATTCCCGGTCATTGCGGGGTCGGGCAGTTTCCGGCGGCGCAGGCGAATGACCGCGTCACTGACGGCAGGTGCCGTAACGTTCTCTACACCCATGGCCGAAAGTTCCTCGCGCAGCCCTGAATAACCCAGCCGTGGTCGGAAATTGCGATTCAGCTTAAGCCGTATCGACGTGATCAAGTAGCGATCCGCGGCCATGGCCTTGAACAGGCTGTCACGGTAACCCAGAGCACACTCGCCGGGTTCGAAGTAAACCCAAAGCGACTGCTGCCAATCCCATGCGGTCACTCCGTGCAGCACGGAAGAGAGTTCCACGCCGTAGGCGCCGATATTCTGTATCGGCGCTGCGCCGGTCTGACCGGGGATCAGGCTCAGGTTCTCGAGACCCGATAGCCCCTGGTCCAGTGACCAAACCACCAATTGGTGCCAGTTTTCGCCGGCACCGACCTCGACGACCGCATGCTCGGAATTGTGTTCGATGATGTCTTTGCCCAGGATGCGGTTGTGATACACCGTGCCCGGGACGTCGGTCGCGAACACGATGTTGCTGCCCCCACCCAGGATGCAGTCCTGCTCTGGATTGAACCGTGGCAGGTCAATCACGTCCTCTTCGGTTTCGATGGCGATCAACAGGTCGGCGGAAGCTTCCAGGCCGAGGCTGTTCATCCCCCGCAGTGACGGGCCCTCGAAAACCTTCATCCGCGATTGCGTTCAGCGATCGCCTGCAGGCACTCGCTGACCAATTCCGGACCGCGATAGACCATGCCGGTATAGAACTGCACCAGTTGCGCACCCTGATCGAGTTTGTCGACCGCATCCTGGCCGCAGGTGATGCCGCCGACGCCAATCAAGGAAATTTCATCGGGCAGCGCCGCACGCAGCTCCGACAGGACATGGTCGGCCAGGGGTTTCAGGGGAGCGCCGGACAAACCGCCGGTCTCGTCAGCGTATTTCATGCCCTCGACGCCCACCCGGCTGATCGTGGTGTTGGTCGCAACGACCGCATCCATTCCATGCCGTGCGATGACTTCGGCCATCACGGATATCTGGGCCTTGTCCAGGTCCGGGGCCACCTTGACCGCGAAGGGAACGCGGCTGCCGTGTTCGTCAGTCAATTCGGTGCGTCGATTGTCCAGCGCACCGAGCAGGCGATCCAGTTGGTCGGCGCCCTGCAGGCTGCGCAGGTCTTTGGTGTTGGGGGAGGAAATATTGACCGTCACGTAATCGGCGTAGGGGTAAACCTTGTCCAAACAATAAAGGTAATCATCCACGGCCCGCTCGATCGGTGTATCGAAGTTCTTGCCGATATTGATGCCGAGTATCCCTTCATAACGGTGATTCCTGACCCGCTTGACCAGGTGATCTACGCCCTTGTTGTTGAACCCGAGGCGGTTGATCATGGCCCGGGCCCGGGTCAGTCGAAACACTCGGGGCTTGGGGTTGCCGGGCTGGGCGCGCGGCGTCACGGTGCCGATTTCTACAAAGCCGAAGCCCAGGTCGCCCAGTGCTTCGAAGTAGTCCCCGTTCTTGTCCAGGCCCGGGGCGACGCCGACCGGATTGGGAAATTCCAATCCCATGCAGGACACGGGTTGCCGCCGCACCCTGCAGAGCAGGCGCGTCGCACCCAGTTGATGCCCGATGCGCAGGCTTTCCAGTGTCAGTTCGTGGGCCGTTTCCGGGTCGGTCGCGAACAGCACCTTTCTGGCGAGATCGTAGAACATGCGGGCTCCGGGCTCCGGTCTACAGGTCGAACTTGATGCCTTGAGCCAACGGCAATTCCTTGCCCCAGTTGATCGTATTGGTCTGCCGACGCATGTAAGCCTTCCATGCGTCGGAACCCGATTCGCGCCCGCCGCCGGTCTCCTTCTCACCGCCGAACGCTCCGCCTATCTCGGCGCCCGAGGTGCCGATGTTCACGTTGGCGATGCCGCAATCCGATCCCTCCGCGGAGAGAAACAGCTCCGAATGGCGAACATCGGTCGTGAACAGGGCCGACGAAAGTCCCTGCGGGACGTCGTTCTGCATGCGAATGGCGTCTTCGATTCCTGCGAAGGGAATGATGTACAGTATCGGCACAAACGTTTCGGTCTGCACGATTTCCCATTCGTTGGCGGCCCGGATAATGGTCGGCTCCACGAAAGAACCAGGCCCGTCGATCCGGTTGCCACCGATCAGGACTTCGCCGCCCTCGGCGCGGGCTGCTGCAATCGCCTTTTCGAAATCCGCCACGGCGGATTCATCCACCAGCGGCCCCATCAGCGTATTCGCGTCCAGTGGGTCACCGATGCGCACCTGCCGGTAAGCGCCAACCAGCTTTTCGGTCACCTCGCCTAAAATGGATTCATGAACGAACAATCGTCGCGTGGTGGTACACCGTTGCCCGGCTGTTCCCACTGCTCCGAAAACAACCGCGGGAACGGCCATTTTCAGGTCGGCGGTTTCATCGAGGATGATTGCGTTGTTACCGCCCAGTTCCAGAATGCTGCGGCCGAAGCGCTCCGCCACGCGTTTGCCTACGGTGCGGCCGACCCATGTTGAACCGGTAAAGGAGATCAGTTTCACACGATCGTCTTCGACGAAACGATTCGCGAGATCATGCCCACTGGCCATGAAGCTCAGGAAAATGGGCGGGAATCCCCCCGCTTCCAGAGCCTCGTTGCAAATGTTCTGGACGGCGATAGCGCAGAGTGGGCACTTCGATGACGGTTTCCATACCGTCGTATTGCCGCAAATGGCCGAAATGAAGGCGTTCCAGGCCCAGACCGCAACCGGGAAGTTGAATGATGAAATCACGCCGACGATGCCCAGGGGTTGCCACTGCTCGTACATACGGTGTTTCGACCGCTCTGAGTGCATCGTGAGGCCGTAAAGCATGCGCGATTGCCCCAGCGCGAAGTCGCCGATGTCGATCATTTCCTGCACTTCGCCGTCACCCTCGGCCTTGATCTTGCCCATTTCGAGGGCGACCAGGCTACCGAGTGCATCCTTGTACTTGCGCAGGGCGTCGGTACACAGGCGAACCGCTACGCCGCGTTGTGGCGCCGGGACACAGCGCCAGGTTTCGAACACGGACTGGGCCGTGCCGACAACGCGTTCATAGTCCGTCTCGGATGCGCCGTAGATACTGGCTATCAGTTCGCCATTGGCAGGATTGAACGATTCGATGAGTCCTGCGTTCTGCGTGGTGGACCATCCGCCGTCGCCGAAATATGCGCCAGGATTGAAGTCCTTTAAGCCTAAGGTTTTCAGGAATTCCATGGTGATTTGTCGCCTTTGAAGGTGGGTTCCGAAAGATTCTGTAATTCAACGGCATATTATCGCACCGCCCCAGGCATCTTGCACTCACGGATCCGGGCAAAATAATGCGGAACCGATGGAACTCCACCAATCAGACCATGTCATAGGCCTCAGTAGCAACGGGACCATGTTATGCTCAGCGAAGGGAGACAAAGCGAATGACGGCTCAAAGCAGCCCCCAGGCCGTGGCCGCTTTATCAGAAGCATTCGCCAGCCCCCGGCAACCGGCGCGGCGAACCAACGAGGGAGAGGCGGAGCGTGCCCGCATGAGCGAAGCACAAGTCGACCAATTGCTTGTTGAGCGCGTCCAGAAAGGTGACAAGCGGGCCTTCGACCTGCTGATCAACAAGTACCAGCACCGGATCATCAGCCTGGTGGGACGTTACGTCTCCGACCCGTCTGAAGCCATGGACGTGGCCCAGGAAGCTTTCATCAAGGCCTACCGGGCCATCGACCGCTTTCGAGGCGACAGCGCCTTCTACACCTGGCTTTACAGAATCGCCATCAACACCGCCAAGAACTGGCTGGTTGCCCGCAAGCGCAGGCCGCCGGCGACCGATATCGACGCAGCGGACGCGGAACAATATGACATCGAAAGCCGTCTGAAAGAACAAGGGACACCGGAAAACGAGCTGCTCCGCGAGGAGATAAAGACCACGGTGTTCAACGCGATTGCGGACCTGCCTGACGATCTGCGAACGGCCATCATGCTGCGCGAGTTGGAAGGTATGAGCTACGAAGATATTGCGGTCACGATGGATTGTCCGATCGGCACGGTCCGGTCGAGGATCTTTCGTGCGCGAGAAGCGATCGACGAAAAGCTGCGGCCCCTGATGTGAGCGGGCCGAAAATCATGAATCCACGGAACCAGCCATGAATACAGAATCACGCGAACACATTTCCTGCCTTATGGACGGCGAGGTCAGTCGGGAGACCGGGCGTTTCCTGGTGCGCCGGCTCGGCGCCGATGAGGAACTCTGCGCGACCTGGGCGCGGTACCATCTCGTGCGTGACTGTCTGCGTCACCAGGAGGGCGGGTTGGCCAGCGAAAACCTCGCTGCACGAATCCGGCTCGCCATTGAGCGCGAGTCGCTTCCTGCGAACCCCCGCAAAGCTGTTCGGGCCTGGCTGAGACCAGCCGTGGGCATGGCAATTGCGGCTTCGGTCGCGCTGATGGCTGTCGTTGCAGTCGGCCCCGGGAGCCAGTCCGTGTCGCCGGCGGGCGGTGATCTCGCAGGCCGTGTCGAGGCGCCCTCCTTTACCAGTCCGCAAGGTCTGGTGCCCGCGCCCGCCTCGGAGCAGGTCAGCTTGCTGGGTGAGTCCGCGGGGGACAGCCGCATGAACGCCTATCTCCTTCGTCATTACCAGGCAGCAGGAACGACCGGTGGCAAGGGTTTCGTAACCTTTGTGCCGATCGTCACAAGGCCGGCTGCCGTGAGAGACGAATCGTCGGAACCGGCAGACGGTGAAGCATCCGGTCCCGGTGAGGAAGCACCCGCTCGACCCCAATGAGCGCGCGGGTTTCTGCAGCGATCGTCGCGGCGGCCTGGCTGTTGGTCTCCAATGCCATGGCGGACTCGGATGTCGAGCCGCGGGACTTGCTCGAGCGCATGTCCACGGCCATGAGCCAGATGGATTACCAGGGCACTTTTGTATACGTGCAGGGCGATGACGTAGTGACGATGCGCATCACGCACGTCGCCGATGAAGCGGGCGTGCGTGAGCGCCTGGTTTCGATGTCCGGCGCGCCCCGCGAAGTCATTCGGGATTCGAACGGAATCCGCTGGGTGCTTGGCGACGACCGTTCAGTGCTTGCGGACCAGCCCTTCAACCGGTCTTTTTTCCCCCAGTTACCGCTCGATCAGCAGAGCCAGACGGACCAATGCTATTCATTGAAGCTGGGTGGCAACGGCCGGATTGCGGGACAGTCGGTGCGCAGTCTCAGTGTCGTACCGCGCGATCAATACCGCTATGGTTACACGCTGTGGTTGGAAGAACGTTCTGCCTTGTTGCTCAAATGGGAGTTGGTCGATCGTGACCGTAAACCGCTGGCCAGGCTGATGTTTACGGATTTTCGCATGGGCTCAGAGGTGGATAAGGGTGAACTCGCTCCCAACAGCCAGTTGCAGAAGTACCGGACAGTCGAGTCCAGCCTGCCGACCGGCCAAGGCCAGGCAACGGCTCTGCCTCGCTGGCAGCCGAGCAGTTTGCCGTCAGGCTTCGAGTTGACCGCGCACCGATTTTCTGGCCGCTCGGACCGGGGTATTTTCGAGCACCTGGTGTACAGTGACGGGCTGGCCACAGTTTCGGTGTACGTAGAAAGCGATGACAACGGAGGGACGCAGAAAACCGGCCTCAGCCGAATGGGTACGACCCACGCTTTCTCGCGCCTGATGGATGATGTCCGCATCACGGTCATCGGTGATGTGCCCGAGGCAACCGTGCGCCTCATCGGCGATGCCGTCGGACGCGTCACGCCCTGACCGCGCGCAGAGTGCCTCGAGGCATGATCGAGCAGCAGGGCCGGGTGGTGGCCGCCGATAGGGGCAAAGCATTTGTCCGGCTGGGTGGCAAGGCCGGCTGCCCGGCGTGCGATGCAGGCCGCGGCTGCGGCGCCGGCGTGTTTGGCCGGATGTTGCGCCGGCGGGCGATGGTGATGGCCTTCGATAACCATCTCGAAGCGCGGGCCGGACAAGCCGTTGTCGTGGGTCTGCCCGAGGCGTTGTTCCTGAGCCTGGTGGCCCGTTTCTATCTGGTTCCGTTGCTGGCCGCTCTTGCCGGCGGCGTACTTGGTCACCATATTTCCGGACGACTGGAAGCAGGGACCGGCATCGTCGACCTGATGACCCTGGTCGGCGCGTTGCTGGGCGGCGCAGGTGTGTTTTGGCGAAACCAAAAAAGCTCCGGAGAATTTCCGGACTCAATTGATGTCCACTTGTTGCGAGTGGTCGAAAACCATGAATGAGACAATCACTGAAGAGGTAGCTACGTGACCAGACGACTTTTCTGCACTTTCACGATGGTGGCGCTGCTGGCAGTCACCAGCACCGGTTTTGCGCGGGTTTCCGGACTGCCGGACTTCACCGGGCTGGTGGAGGAGGCTGTTCCGGCCGTGGTGAATATCCGGGTGACGCAGTTCGGTGACCGGGTGACCCCCGATGCCGACAGCGCGCAAAACCCCCATGACCTGGAACAGATGCCCGAGTTCTTCCGGCGCTTTTTCGACGCGCCAGGCGGTCCCGGCCATGGCACACCGGACCGGCAGGGCGCCGGTTCCGGCTTCATCATCGAGGATGACGGGTACATCATGACCAACCACCACGTGGTGGAAGGGGCGGATGAAATCATCGTGCGCCTCGCCGACCGCCGTGAATTCAAGGCCGAGTTGATCGGTTCCGACCCCCTCAGCGACGTCGCCTTGCTGAAGATCGATGCCAAGGCTCTGCCCACGCTAAAGCTTGGTGACAGCGAATCGCTGCGTCCGGGTGAGTGGGTTGTTGCGATCGGCTCGCCGTTCAACTTCGAGCAGTCGGTTACGGCGGGTATCGTGAGCGCCAAGGGCCGGAGCACGAATCAACAGCAGTATGTGCCGTTCATTCAAACCGACGTGGCCATCAACCGGGGCAATTCCGGTGGGCCGCTGCTCAATATGGAAGGAGAGGTCGTCGGGATCAACTCCTGGATTCTGAGTTCCGGCGGAGGTTACATGGGCTTATCGTTCTCGATTCCGATCGAGACGGCCAGCGCGGCAGTTACCCAGTTGCGCGAGCATGGCAAAGTGTCACGCGGCCTGTTGGGTGTGCAAGTCGGGGCGGTGACCCGGGAAATGGCGGAAGCGTTGAGCCTGGACCGGCCGGTCGGTGCGCTGGTCAACGATGTGACCGACGGCAGCGCCGCGGAGAAGGCAGGGATACAGCCCGGTGACGTGATTCTGAAGTTCAAGGGCGACACGGTTGAAATGTGGAGTGACCTGCCGCCGCTGGTCGGGGCGAACCCGCCAGGCACCCGCGCCGAGGTGCTGGTCAGCCGAAACGGCAAGGAGAAGACCTTCAACGTGACCCTCGATGCCCTCGAATCCGATCAGGAGGGCAACCTGCTGGGTTCGGATACCGGGAGTCGGCAGAGCAACGCCCTGGGCCTGCAGGTTGAGCCGATCAGCAACGAGATGCGCCGCAGCCTGGGCGACCCGGACGGGGGTGTCGTGGTCACGAGGGTCGAGAGTGACGCCGCCTACCGGGCAGGCCTGAGGCCCGGTGACGTCATCCTGATGATCAACAACGACAAGATCGATGATGTCGATTCCTTCGACAAGGCGGTGAAGTCCGTGCCCGAAGGCAAGGCGGTGGCGCTCCGCGTAATGCGTGAAGGCATCACCCGTTTCATCGCTTACACACCGGCGGCTGAAGAGTGAGTGCGGATTAAGCTATAATCCGCTATTCGATCAAGGGCCATCCGTTTGGCCGGAAACGGATGGCCCTTTGATTTTCCCTCAGACTGCCAGGCGCCCGGGCCATGGATCAGAAACACATCAGAAATTTTTCGATCATCGCGCACGTGGATCACGGCAAATCGACGCTGGCCGATCGCTTCATCCAGACCTGCGGGGGCCTGGCCGAGCGTGAAATGGCCGAGCAAGTGCTCGATTCCATGGAGCTGGAGCGGGAGCGTGGCATTACCATCAAGGCCCAGAGCGTGACCCTGGACTACCAGGCCCAAAACGGAGAAACCTACAAACTCAACTTCATCGATACGCCGGGACACGTCGACTTTTCGTACGAAGTCTCCCGTTCCCTGGCTGCCTGCGAGGGGGCCTTGCTGGTGGTCGACGCCGCCCAGGGGGTCGAGGCACAGAGCGTCGCCAACTGTTATACGGCGGTGGAACTCGGCCTCGAGGTGATACCGGTTTTGAACAAGATCGATCTGCCATCTGCGGAACCGGAGCGCGTCAAGCAGGAAATAGAGGACATTATCGGCATTGAAGCTCGCGATGCCTTGTGCATCAGCGCCAAGACCGGGCAGGGCATCAAAGAGGTGCTCGAATCTCTGGTCCATGGCATTCCAAGCCCGCGCGGGAATCCGGATGCGCCCTTCAAGGCGTTGATCATCGACTCATGGTTCGACAACTACCTCGGCATCGTGTCGCTGATCCGCGTGGTCGACGGTTCGATCGGCAAGGGCGAGAAAATCCGCCTGATGTCCACGGGCAAGCAGCACCAGGTGGAGCAGGTGGGTGTCTTCACGCCGAAGCGTGTTGTGCGCCCCCGGATTGCCGCCGGCGAAGTCGGCTTCTTCGTCGCCGGCATCAAG
>JAPHSB010000353.1 GCA_026193295.1 Lysobacterales bacterium | reverse complement strand
TCCGACACGTGCGAAAGTGGCGGAATTGGTAGACGCGCTGGATTTAGGATCCAGTGGGGCAACCCGTGGGAGTTCGAGTCTCCCCTTTCGCACCACTGGCGCCTTCCGGATAGTCTCCGTTCTGCCCGTAACGCCGACCAACAGGTTTAAAACATCGCTATGCAAGTTTCTGTAGAAAACACCGGCGGATTACAGCGCCGGCTGACCGTCCAGGTACCCGGCCAGGAAATCCAGGAGCAGGTGGAATCCAAGCTGAAAGAGCTCAGCAAGTCGGTTCGCATCAAGGGTTTCCGCCCCGGCCGCGTGCCGCTGAGCGTGGTCCGCCAGCGTTACGGCAAGCAGGTGCGGATGGACATCGTCAACGAGACCATGCAGAAGAGTTTGCAGCAGGCGATTCGCGACGAGGACCTGCGCCCGGCGTCGACGCCGCAACTGGACGTGGAACCGGAACGCCTGGACGCCGGCGACCTCGAGTTCAGCGCCCTGATCGAGGTGTATCCCGAAATCGAGACGATCGAAGTCGGCAGCATTGATCTCGAGCGGCCCGAGGCCGAGATTACCGACGAGGACGTCGACGACATGCTGCAGACGCTGCGCGAGCAGCGCAAGACCTGGCAGGACGTCGAGCGCAAGGCCCAAAAGGGCGACCGGGTGCTGCTCGAGTATGCGGCCGAAGCCGCCGAGGGCAGGGTGCCGGAAGAGGGTGAGCAGCGCATGGCGATCATCATGGGCGAGTCCGGCTTCGATGATCTCGAAAACGCCCTGGCTGAGCTGGACGCCGGTGAAAGCAAGAACCTCGAGCTGGCCTTTCCCGAAAATTTTCGCGAGCCCAAGCTGGCCGGCAGCAAGGTCAAAACCGAGCTCAAGCTGGTGTCCGTCTCCGAAGGCGAGCTTCCCGAGGTGAACGAGGAATTCATCAAGAGCTTTGGAATCGAGGGCGGCGAGGTCGATACACTGAAGGAAGAGATTCGCGGCAACCTGGCGCGTGAGCTCAAGCAGGCTGTCAACACTCTGCTCAAGGCGCGCCTGATCGATGCGCTGCTCGAGGCGCGGACCGATCTCGAAGTGCCCGACAGCATCGTGCAGCAAGAGGCGACCGGCATGGCCGCGCAGGCCACGCGCTCGCAGGACCAGGCGCCGGATCCGGCCATCGTGCAGGCCTTTGTGGGGCCGGCCCGGGAACGCGTCAAGGCTGGGCTGCTGATGGGTGAATTGGCGCGGCAGAACCGGATTCGCATCGACGCGGCCAAAGTCCGGCAGGCTATCGAGACCGTTGCCAATACCTATGAACAGCCGGCCGAAGTCATGCAGCTGTATTATGGGAACCAGCGGCTCATGGAACAGGTCGAAAGCTCAGTACTGGAAGAGCAGGTAGTTGACTGGGTACTGGAAAACGCTAAAGTGACCCCCAGGACGATGAAGTTCCAGGAGGTCATCACCAGCGCCACGCAGGCGGCGCGACGCGGTTGACCACGGCTGGCGATAGCCGGAACAGGAGCGCGGAGAAAGGAATGACGAACAGATACGGGGGGGCCAACCCCCAGGCAGGGACAGCGGGCTCGTTCAACCCCAGCGCACTCAACCTGGTGCCCATGGTCGTGGAGCAGACTTCCCGTGGCGAACGCGCCTACGACATCTACTCGCGCCTGCTCAAGGACCGCGTGGTGTTCGTGGTGGGGCCGGTCGAAGATCACATGGCCAACCTGGTCGTGGCCCAGTTATTGTTCCTCGAATCCGAAAATCCGGACAAGGACATCAACCTGTACATCAACAGCCCCGGCGGCATCGTGAGCTCCGGCCTGGCGATTTACGACACCATGCAGTTCATCCGTTGCGACGTCAGCACCATGTGCGTGGGGCAGGCCGCCAGCATGGGCGCCGTGCTGCTGGCCGCCGGCGCCAAGGGCAAGCGTTACTGCCTGCCGCACTCGCGCGTGATGATCCATCAGCCGCTGGGCGGTTACCAGGGCCAGGCCACCGACATCGACATCCATGCGCGGGAAATTCTCAAGCTGCGCGCCCAGTTGAACGAAATCCTGGCCTCGCATACCGGCCAGACCGTGGACAAGATCGGCGAAGATACCGAGCGCGATAATTTCATGGATCCGCTGCAGGCCTTGGACTACGGTCTGATCGACAAGGTCTTCGAAAATCGAGCGGTCGACGCGGGCAAGGAAAAAAGGTAGTATTTTCACTACCATGGTGCAATAACCGTAAAAACACATTAAGTTTAGACGATGACTGACCGAGAGCAAAAAAGCACAGACGGAAAAATCCTCTACTGCTCCTTCTGCGGTAAGAGCCAGCATGAGGTCCGCAAGCTGATTGCCGGTCCCAGCGTTTACATTTGTGACGAGTGCGTCGAGCTGTGCAACGACATCATTCGTGAGGAGCTGGAAGACAACGGCGCCCGGGACCGGGAAAAGCTGCCGAAGCCGCAGGAAATCCATCAGTTCCTGGACGAGTTCGTGATCGGCCAGGAGCACGCCAAGAAGGTCCTCTCGGTCGCGGTCTACAACCACTACAAGCGGCTCGAGCCGAAACGCAACGGCGACGAAGTCGAGCTGACCAAGAGCAACATCCTGCTGATCGGCCCCACCGGCTCGGGCAAGACGCTGCTGGCCGAGACGCTGGCGCGCATGCTAAATGTGCCGTTCACCATCGCCGATGCGACCACGCTGACCGAGGCCGGTTACGTGGGCGAGGATGTCGAGAATATCATTCAGAAGCTGTTGCAGAAATGCGATTACGACGTCGAGAAGGCCCAGACAGGCATTGTCTATATCGACGAGATCGACAAGGTGTCGCGCAAGGCGGAGAACCCGTCCATCACGCGTGACGTCTCGGGCGAGGGCGTGCAGCAGGCTTTGCTGAAGCTGATCGAGGGCACCATTGCCTCGGTGCCGCCGCAGGGCGGCCGCAAGCATCCGCAGCAGGAATTCCTGCAGGTCAACACCGCGCAGATCCTGTTCATCTGCGGTGGCGCGTTCGCCGGCCTGGAGAAGGTCATCCAGGCACGATCGTCGCGGGCCGGTATCGGCTTCGCGGCCGAGGTTCAGAGCAAGGACACCCGCGAAAACATCGGCGAACTGCTGATCGACGTCGAGCCCGAAGACCTGGTGAAATACGGTCTGATCCCGGAATTCGTCGGGCGTTTGCCGGTGGTCGCCACGCTGGAGGAACTCGACGAAGAAGCCCTGATCCGCATCCTGGTCGAGCCCAAGAACGCGCTGATCAAGCAGTACAAGGCCCTGTTCGCGATGGAGGGGGCCGAGCTCGAAATTCGCGAGGACGCCCTGGCGGCCATCGCCAAGCGGGCGATGATGCGCAAGACCGGCGCCCGCGGGCTGCGCACCATCCTCGAGGGCGTGCTGCTCAACAGCATGTACGAGCTGCCGTCGATGGACAACGTCTCCAAGGTGGTGGTCGACGAGACCGTGATCGAGGGCGACGCCGAGCCCTACATCCTCTACGAGAACCAGAACCAGCAGCAGGCCGCCGCCGGCGGGTCTTCAGACTGAACGATCAACTTTCGTAGGAGCGAACATCGTTCGCGATGTTTTTCCGAACAGATTAGGTTTAGCGGTTCCCGAATGAATTCGGTCCTACGGTTCCCGAATGAATTCGGTCCTACG
>JAPHSB010000186.1 GCA_026193295.1 Lysobacterales bacterium | reverse complement strand
TGGCCCTGCTGGCCCTGCTGGCCCTGCCGCCCCCGGGGCATTCGCAGGAAGCCGGGCAAGCGGAGGCCATCCAGCAGGACCCGCCGGCCACAGCACCGGTGCGCCGCCCCAAGATGCCCAACATCATCACCTTCGAATCATCGCTCGGTAACGTCCATTTCCCGCATAGATTGCACCAGAAAATGGGCTGCAAAGGATGTCATCACCAGATTCATGCCAAGGACCTGGTGACGCCGCACGAAGCCTATCTGACCTACTCGTGGGTCAATTGCCATGACTGCCATTACGAGGGTTCATTGACCGACGGCAGCTACTACGGCTGCGCCAAGTGTCACCACTCGAACCTGGCGAACATCGCGGACGAAACGCTCAATGCCAAGGTCGTGGTCCACAAGAGCTGCTGGAAATGCCACCTCTCGGGTACCGGGGTAGAAGCCAGCGAGAAATGCAGCTTTTGCCACGTGAGGGAAGAGAAGCCCCTGGAGACATCACAGGAAGCGGCAGGTCGCTGACTGAGGCGCATATCCTGCCGCGATCGCACCGCATGTCGTAACGAATTGACGGAATCAGAATGGACAGACGAAATTTCTTGAAAACGACGCTCGCCGCCGGCGGCGGCGCGCTGGTCAGCAACGATGTCCGGGCCCTGGAGTTACGCCATCCCGAGGAGTTCGTGGGGATCCTGGTGGACACCACCCGCTGCATTGGCTGCCGCTCCTGCGAAGTCGCCTGCGCCGAAACCCATGACATGTTCGTGCCGGACGTGCTGAGCGACGGGGCGCTGGCACAGCCACGCAAGACCAGCGAGCGGCAATACACGATCGTCAATCGCTTTGACACGGAGAAAGGCGAGGTTTTCGTCAAGCGGCAATGCATGCACTGCCACCAGGCGGCCTGCGCCAGCGCCTGCCCCACCGAGGCGATGAACAAGACGCTCAAGGGTCCGGTCATCTGGGACGGCGACAAGTGCATCGGCTGCAGATTCTGCATGGTCTCCTGCCCCTTCGACGTCCCCAAGTTCGAGTACAACGAGTGGAACCCGAAGCTGGTGAAGTGCACGATGTGCTTCGAGCGCCAGGCGGAGGGCAAGAAGCCGGCATGCGTCGAAGCCTGCCCGACCGACGCGCTGATGTTCGGCATCCAGGTGGACAACCTGGAAATCGCCCGGCACCGCATTTACGCCCATCCGGACAAGTACGTGCACCAGATTTACGGCGAGCACGAGGCCGGCGGCACCGGCTGGCTTTACCTGTCGGCGGTTCCCTTCGACCAGCTCGGGTTCAGAACCGACCTGGGTCGAACGCCCTACCCGGAATACACGCGGGAATTCCTCTACGCCGTCCCAGCCATCCTGTTCGGCGTGCCGGCCTTCCTGCTGGCGCTCAATGCACTGGCGGACAAGGGCGAGCCTGCCGAGCACAGCGAACTGGGATTCCATCCGGACGAGGGAGGGCAGCAACGATGAGCAACCACACTGCCGTTGCGAGCGAAACCAGCCGGGTTTTCCACTTCATTCTCGAGGAACTGAAACCCCGCGGTCCCTGGCTGACGCCGTTCAACGTCATTTCGATCCCGATCATCCTGACCGGGCTGGTGATTCTCTACTTCCGCTTCCGCTATGGGCTCGGCGCGGTGACCAACCTGTCGCAGGGGCACCCCTGGGGCCTGTGGATGGGTTTCGACGTGGTCACCGGCGTCGCGCTGGCCGGCGGCGCCTATGTCATCACTTTCGCGGTGTACGTGATGCGGGTCGACAAGTACCAGTCGATCGTGCGCGCCACGGTACTGAACGGCTTCCTCGCCTACTGTTTCTATGGTGGCGCCCTGCTGTTCGATCTCGGGCGGCCCTGGCACGCGATGAATCCGTATATCGGCAACAACTTCGGTTACGCGTCGGTGCTGTTCCTGATCTGCTGGCATTTCGCCCTGTACATGGTCGCGGCCTTTGTCGAATTCTCGCCGGTGATCGCGGAGTGGCTGAACCTCGAAAAGGCGCGGCGGTTCCTGAAGAACATAACCCTCGCCACGGTTATCCTGGGTGTCACCCTGTCGCTGCTGCACCAGTCCGGCCTCGGCGCGCTGTTCCTGATGGCCGAGCCCAAGATCCACCCCCTCTGGTGGTCGCAGTTCACGCCGGTGCTGTTCTTCGTCTCCAGCATCTATGCCGGGCTGTCGATGATCATTTTCGAGGGCACCATCAGCCACAAGGCCTTCAGCCACCTGATCGCGCCGAAGAACCACCATGCCTTCGACGACATCGTATTCGGGCTGGCCAAGGGCGCCGCCATCACCATGTTCGTTTACTACGTGTTCAAGGCCCTGCTGTTCATCCATGAGAAGCAGTGGGACCTGATCAACACCGTCTGGGGCTACTGGTACCTGGTGGAGGTGATCGGCTTCGTGCTGATCCCGGCCTTCATGTTCGCGTTCGGCCATCGGCACCGCAGCCTGAACATCATCAAGACCGCGGCCATCATGGCCTTGCTGGGCATCGTCCTCAACCGCCTCAACGTCTCCATCATCGCGTACGGGTGGTACGAGGCGGTGCGCTACTACCCGAGTTGGCAGGAAATCATCGTCACGCTGATGGTGATCTGCGCCGAGATCTGGCTATTCCGCTGGGTGGTCAACCGCATGCCGGTGTTCAGCGCGAGCCACTAACGGGCACACAGAAGAGGATCCAAATGGACTCATTCACCTACGTCAACATTTTCGAAACGAAAGGCCTCGAGTACCTGCTGCTGCTGAGTTTCTGGGCGCTGTTCGTTTACCTCGTACGGTATCTCTCGAAGCCGCCCAAAGGCCGTCCGGATTCGCGCTGATTTGCAGGGCGGGTGACCGATGTTCCGCAAGAACATAGGCTTCAAGCTGACCTTCGGGGTAGTGCTGACGGTCCTCGTCGCGATCGCTCTTTTCGCCTGGTTCAATATCCAGTCGCAAAGCAGGAGCCTGCTTGCCGAGGTGGAGCGGCACGCCAGCCAGCTCAGCGAAGCGGTCAAGGCCGACACCGAGTCCGACATGCTGCGCAACGACCGCGAGCGCATCCACGAAAGCATCCGCCGCATCGGCCAGCAGGACAGCATCGACCGCATCCGCATACTCAACAAGGCGGGTGAAATCATCTACTCGTCCGAGGCGGCCGAGATCGGCACGATGGTCGACAAGAACGCCGAGGCCTGTTACCGCTGCCATTCGGCGGGCGCGCCCCTGGAACATCTCGAGTCGCAGGAGCGCACGCGCGTGTTCCAGCCCCTGCCCGATTCGCCACGCCTGCTGGGCATCATCAACCCGATCTACAACGCGCCCTCGTGCTCGTCCGCACCCTGCCATGCCCACGCCGAGGACCAGACCGTGCTCGGCGTGCTGGATGTCACCATCCCGCTCACCGATGTCGACCGCAACATCCGCCGCAGCCAGATGGCGGCGGTCATCCTGGCCGTCAGCGTTATCGTAGTATTGAGCCTGATCGTCGGATTGATGGTTCGCTGGTGGATCGACCGCCCGGTGCAGGAACTCGTTACGGCCACGCGCAACGTGGCCGGCGGCAACCTGGGTTACCGGCTGACCGTCAAACGCGACGATGAACTCGGTGCGCTGGCCAACTCCTTCAACAACATGACCGACAAGCTGGCGCAGGCACGGCTGCAGCTGTTCCAGTCGGACAAGCTGGCGTCGCTGGGGCGCTTGGCCGCGGGCGTGGCGCACGAGATCAACAATCCGCTGACGGCCGTGCTCACCTACAGCAGCTACATGCTCAAGCGCTCGCAGGGCAGGCCGGAAGCCCAGAAGGATCTGCAGGTCATCGTCTCGGAAACCATCCGCTGCCGCGAGATCGTCAAGAACCTGCTGGATTTCGCCCGCCAAACCGTGCCGAAAAAGCGCAAGGCGGACGTCAACGAGATCATCGGTCGGGCGGAAAAAGTGATCGAAAACCAGCTCGCCCTGGGGCGCGTGAAGCTCGTCATGGAGCTGGATCCCACGCTGCCCAAAGTCACTGTGGATGCCAATCAGATCCAGCAGGTTTTCATCAACCTGATGGTCAATGCGTCAGACGCGATCGGTGAAGGCGAGGGAACGATAAAGGTCACCAGCAGTGCCGTCAGCCTGAGTCCCGCGGGCGTCCTGCAGATCAAGACGGCCGTGTGCCGCAAACGACACGAACTGGTCGACCGCAAGTTCGAGGTCAACGGCAAACCCGCCATCAGCATGCGTTTCCGGAAAAAGGAGCGAACCGGGCTCATCCATCTCGATCCGATGTACGGCTCGAACGAGCATCTCCTGGACGCCATGCCGCCTCTCGAAAAGGGGGTAGAACTGATATGCCCCGAGTGCTCGACATCGCTGATATCCGAAGAGCAGGATTGCCCCAGGTGCGGCGCGCCGATCTACGCATTCGAAGTGCCCCTCAAGGGACTCGTCCAGGGTTGTCTGCGGGAAGGCTGCGGCTGGCAGCACTGGGAGCAGGTTGACTCCAACTGGAAGCACGAATTCGTGGAAGTCCGCGTCGCAGATGACGGCTGCGGCATTCCGAAGACTCAGCTCCCACACCTTTTCGAGCCATTCGCCACCACCAAGGGCCCCAAGGGCACCGGACTCGGGCTGGCCGTCACCTGGGGGATCGTGGACAACCACAACGGCACCATATCGGTGGAAAGCGAGGTCGGGGTTGGCACCACCTTCACCGTGCGGATCCCGGTGGAATCATGACCGCGCTGCGCGACATCCTGGTCATTGAAGACGAACCGATGGTCACCCAGGCCGTGGTCATGGTCTGTGGCGAGGAGGGGATGACGGTGACCGCGGTGGACAGCGCTGCGGAAGCCCTCCGGTACATGCAGGTGAGCGGCTTTCGCCTGGTGCTGTGCGACATCATGATGCAGGGTATGGACGGTTTCCAGTTCCTCGATGAGCTTGCCCGCAACGGCATCCATACCCCGGT
>JAPHSB010000043.1 GCA_026193295.1 Lysobacterales bacterium | reverse complement strand
CGGCTGCGGCGGCCACCATCTGTCGCCAGGCGGCCGCTGCCGGGGCCAGCAGGCGTTGCTCCCGCTGGTAGATGTCAGGCCCCACGGATACCAGCTTGCGCGCCTCGAGCTGCAGGGGCAGGGCGCGCTGCCGCGCGTAGTCCGCCGGTATGCCCAGGGCGGCATGCAGCGATGCAATTCGGCGCCCGAAGCGCCAGGTTCGCAGGTAGGAGAAAATAACGTCACGCCCCTGTCATTAGACCGTGCTCAACAGTATACGGAAATCATCGGCAGACCGGCACGGCCAGGGTCACCGGCGCCGGTTCACGGCTGACCGGGCCGTGTAACAAAACTGTCACAATCGATGGATAGCATGCACCCATGAAAGCAGCATCAGCTGCCAGCAGCTCATCAGGCACCATGAGGTCTGAACGATTCCACCTGTGGCGGTCGCGCAAGGATCGGGCTATGCGCTGGGCGATTGCGGTGGGCGGCGTAGGCGTGATCGCTGCTGTCGTGCTGATTTTCTTCTACCTGTTGTGGGTCGTGTTCCCGCTGTTCATCCCCGCCGAAACGCGGTTGCTCTCTCAGTCGGAAATTCCCAGGTGGCGGAATTCAGAGGCCATATACCTGGCCGTGGAGGAGCAGCAGGAAGTCGGATTGCGCCTGTCCGCGTCGGGAGAAGCCGAGTTCTTCGGCGTTGCGTCAGGCCAGTCGCTGCAAGCGAGTCGCTTGCCGCTAGGCGATGGGTCCAAGCCCGTGCTCGCAGCGGAGGCGGTCGAGCGTCACGGCCTGGTGGCCATCGCGACTGACGCCGGCGATGTCCTGGTCATGCGCCATCAGTACGAAACCCGTTTCCAGGGCGGGGTCGAGACGCGGGAAATTGTGCCACGACTGGATTTTCCCTATGGCGAAGCCCCACTGCTGAGCATGCCCGGCGGCGCCCCGGTCGGCCTGGCCATGTCCGACGGTGAAGACGCTCTGCTGATTGCGGCCGCAGGCCGCGACGGCTTCGTTCGCATCAACCGGGTGAGCAAGTCCGAGAATTTCCTCAGCGGGGAAGTGACGCTGGAACCGGAGATCCGCGAAACCCGCGTCGAATTCCCGGTGACGGCATTGGCGGTCAGCGGAAATCAGCGCTGGCTCTATCTCGGCGACGAAGACGGCCGCGTGCATCGGTTCAGCCTGCCGGGGCTGGTGGCGGAACAGCGTGTGCAGGCCTCCGATGCCGCCATCACCAGCATGACCATGCTGGTGGGTGGCATCTCACTGCTGACTGGCGATCGCCATGGCGGCATCCGGCAGTTTTTCCCCGTGCGCGCGGCGGACAACAGCTTCAGCCTTGCGGCGGTCCGCAGCTTCGAGGGCCTGGACAGCCCGATTGTTCGCATCCTTGCCGAGGAGCGGCGCAAAGGCTTCCTCGCGCTGAGCGCGGGTCACGAAATCGGCATCTACCACAGCACGGCCGGCCAGTTGGTGGAAAGGACCTCGCTGGCGGACCTGGAGCCGCGGGCCCTGGCCCTGTCGCCACGCGCTGACGGCCTGCTGATCGAGGAGTCCGGGGCACGACTCGCCCACCTCGAGATCGAGAACGAACACCCGGAAATTTCCTTTGCATCGCTGTGGCGCAAGGTCTGGTACGAGAACTATGCGCAGCCTGAATACGTGTGGCAGTCGTCGGCCGCCACCAGCGAGTTCGAACCCAAATTCAGCCTGACCCCGTTGGTGTTCGGCACCCTCAAGGCAGCCGTATACGCCATGCTATTCGCCATTCCGCTGGCCCTGATGGGCGCGGCGTATACGGCGTATTTCATGTCGCCGCAATTGCGCAAGTGGGTCAAACCCGGTATCGAGATCATGGCTGCGTTGCCCACGGTGATCCTGGGTTTCCTGGCCGGACTGTGGTTTGCGCCCTGGCTGGAAGAGCACCTGGTCGACGTGCTGCTGATGGTGTTGCTGATTCCACCTGGTCTGCTGCTCTTTGCCTGGGGTTGGCATCGTTATTTTGCGGTGCGCGAGTCGCTGGTCCCCGAGGGTTGGGAGCCCGTATTGTTGATCCCGCCACTGCTTGCCCTGGTCGTGCTCGCCAGTTGGCTGGGCGATCCAATACAGGTCCTGTTGTTCAATGGAGATCTGCGCAGTTGGCTGAGCAATGAGGCCGGGATTTCCTATGATCAGCGCAACGCGCTGGTGGTCGGTTGCGCCATGGGGTTCGCGGTCATTCCGACGATTTTCTCGATTGCCGAGGACGCGGTGTTCGGCGTACCGAAGTCGCTGTCGGACGGCTCGCTGGCCCTCGGCGCCACACCCTGGCAGACGCTGCTGTTCGTGGTCCTGCCCACGGCCAGCCCCGGTATCTTTTCCGCACTGATGATCGGATTGGGCCGGGCGGTTGGTGAAACCATGATCGTGCTGATGGCGACCGGCAACACGCCGGTGATGGACTGGAACCTGTTCGAGGGCATGCGCACGCTGGCTGCGAATATCGCGGTCGAGATGCCGGAGTCCGAAGTCAACAGCAGCCATTACCGCATCCTGTTCCTGGCCGCGCTGGTGTTATTCCTGTTCACCTTCGTGGTGAACACGGGCGCAGAGCTGATTCGCCAACGTCTGCGCGAAAAGTACAGTTCG
>JAPHSB010000244.1 GCA_026193295.1 Lysobacterales bacterium | reverse complement strand
TCGTCAAAGTCAAAGGCGATCACCGAGTTCCGCGTGTACTTGAGCATGAAGTAGCGCAGCGCGCCGGTAGCGATCTCACGTGCCGCGTGCTCGGCGGTCGCCTCCTCCCGCTCGGGATCGCGCGCCTCGATCTCGGCCCGTGCCTTGGAGATCAGGGCGTCGAGCAGGTCATCGGCCTTGACCCCGAGGCCCTTGCGTCCCGAGACCTTCACGGTCGTGGCCTCCTCCGAGACCTGGTAGCCGAGGGCCCGGGCCGTGGCGATCGAGGTCACCGCGGACAATGGTCTCGAGATCGAGAAAGACACCTTATCGGAGGTGCACGAGACTACTTCGTAACGGTTGCCACGTTGACCGATTCGATGCCCACCGCGCGGGCGGCATCCAGGACCGTGACCAGCGCCTCCGTATCGGCCTCCGGATGGGCGGCAACGATCAGCGGCGAAGTGGGCTTCTCGGCTTTTTCCCGTTCCAGGTTGGCGATCACCGCCCGCGGCTCAAGAATGCGGCCCTTCAGGCTGATCAGACCGCTGCTCTCGATCCGGACGACAATGGGACCCTTGTCCTGCTGGACTTCCTTCGGCGGCGAGCTCGCAGGCCGGGAGACTTCGAGACCTTTTTCCTTTACAAACGAAGTCGTCACGATAAAAAAGATCAGCATGATGAAGACGATGTCCAACATCGGCGTGATGTTGATTTCAGCCTCCTCGTCAATGTGGTGCTTTCGTCTCATAGGACTCTATTCCACTGTAACGGACTTGGCGAGGTTCCGGGGCTGATCCACGTCCGTGCCGCGAAGCACGGCCACATGATAGGCCAGCAATTGCAGTGGCACGGTCAGCACGACCGGGGCCAGCAGCGGGCCGCCGGTTTCCAGCTCGATGACAACGCCATGACGCTCCTTGAAGCTGGACAGGGCTTGAGCGTCGGCGATGACGAACATCTCCCCGCCGCGGGCGCGAACTTCCTCGATATTGCTGATGAGCTTCTCCAGCAGGCGGTTATTCGGCGCCACCGCGACCACCGGCATATCGTGATCCACCAGCGCAAGTGGGCCGTGCTTCAGCTCCCCTGCCGGATAGGCCTCGGCATGGATATAGGAAATCTCCTTGAGTTTCAGCGCGCCTTCCATGGCGATCGGATAGTGGCTGCCACGACCCAGGAACAGTGCATGGTGCTTCTCGACGAAATGCTCAGCCAACTGTTGAATCCGCGGGTCCAGCTGTAGCGCCTGCTCAATGCGTTCCGGCAGCTGGTGCAGGTCTCGTACCCAGGCCGCCAATTGAGCCGTTTCGGCCCGCCCGGTGAGCTGCGCCAGTTTCAACACCAGCAGCTGCAATGCGACCAGCTGGGTCGTGAACGCCTTGGTGGAGGCGACACCTATTTCCAGGCCGGCACGGGTCATCAGCACCAGGCCGGCTTCGCGTACGATGGTACTCTCCGGAACATTGCAGATTGCCAGCGTGGCCAGGTAGCCGGCTTCAATGGCATGGCGCAGTGCGGCCAGCGTGTCGGCGGTTTCACCCGACTGCGAGATCGCGACGAACAGGGTTTGCTCAGGCACTACCGGGCTGCGGTAACGATACTCGCTGGCCACCTCGACCATGCAGGGAATGCCGGCCAGTTCTTCGAGTTGGTATCGCGCCACCAAACCGGCGTGATAGCTCGTGCCGCAGGCCACGATGTGCACCTGGCGCGCCTGGCGCAGGATGTCGTCAGAGCCCACGCCGAATATATTGGGCAGCACATGGTCGGAACCGATGCGACCCTCGAGGGTTTCCGCGACGGCCCGCGGCTGCTCGAAAATCTCTTTCTGCATGTAATGGCGATAGGCACCGCGCTGCACGGCATCCGCAGTCAGATCGGCTTCGCTCATTGGCCGCTCTACCGTGCGGTCTTCTCGGTCGCGGACCTCATAGCCCGCGGTATCCAGCCTGACTACGTCGCCCTCCGCCAGGTACACAAAACGGTTGGTCACCGGCAGCAGTGGATGAACATCCGACGCGAGGAAATGCTCATCGAAGCCTACGCCAAGCACCAGTGGGCTGCCTGACCGCGCCCCGACGACCACACCGGGCTCGTTGGCGTAAATCACAGCGATGGCGAAGGCGCCGTCCAGCCGTTTCACCGCCAGGCGCACAGCGGCAAACAGATCATTACCCGCCGCGACCAGGCTGTGTACCAGGTGCACCATGACCTCGGTATCGGTTTCGGATTGGAAAGCGTAACCGGTTGCCTCCAACTCCTCGCGGAGGGCATCGTGGTTTTCGATGATGCCGTTATGGACCAGTGCAATAGTTTCGCCCGAGACGTGGGGATGAGCATTGGCCGTGTTGGGCACCCCGTGGGTCGCCCAGCGCGTGTGCGCAATACCGCAATTCCCCACCAAAGGTTTCTGCTCGAGCAACGCCTCCAGGTCGCGAACCTTACCCTGGGTGCGCAGGCGCTCGATCCTACCGCCGCTCTGTAACGCGATTCCCGCAGAGTCGTAACCGCGGTATTCCAATGCCTGTAACCCGGCGATCAGGATGTCGGTGATATCCCGGTGGGCAGAAGCCGCCACGATGCCACACATCTTAGGAGTCTCGCTTCCCTGCTCCGACCGCTACGCGGTCGAAGGCGGCTGCACGAGACAGAATAGTCTGGCCGGCGCTCTGATCGCGATCGCACAGCGATC
>JAPHSB010000194.1 GCA_026193295.1 Lysobacterales bacterium | reverse complement strand
TGCGGGACAAGGGTTTCAGCGTGTGGATCTTTTCCGGTGGCGTAATCGATTTCATGCGTCCGTGGACGGAGGGCACTTACGGGATACCGCCGCAAAACGTGATTGGCAGCAGCCAGGAGTTGCGCTACGAACGCCGTGACAGCGGGCCGGTGCTGGTGCGCGAGCCGCGGATTCACTTCATCAACGACAAGTCCGGCAAGCCGATCGGCATTCAGCGATTCATCGGCCGGCGCCCGGTCATCGCCGTCGGCAATTCCGATGGCGACTACGAGATGCTGGACTGGACCACCAGCGGCGAGGGTCCGCGGCTGGGGCTGATCGTGCATCACACCGATGGCGAGCGCGAGTGGGCCTATGACCGGGACAGCAGCGAGGGGCGCCTCGATCGCGCCCTCGATGACGCGCCGTCGCATGGCTGGACCGTCATCGACATGGCCCGGGACTGGAGGATGGTTTTTCCGCCTGCAAACTGACGCCGAATGCAGTACACCCGTATCAGGAGAAGGACCCGCGCCGCTGACGAAGACGCCGGCGTTTACGCCGACCGGGATGAACTGATGCGGCTGCGCTTCAAGGCATCCGGCTTCAGCTTTCTGCCTCGGCAGCCTATTCACAGCATTCTGAGCGGCCGCCACGCCTCGCGCCTGCGGGGCAGGGGACTGAACTTCGAAGAACTGCGCGGCTACCTGCGCGGAGACGACCCGCGGCATATCGACTGGAAAGTCACCGCGCGCACGGGCAAGCCGCACGTTCGCGTCTACACCGAGGAAAAGGACCGCACCGTCTGGCTGCTGGTGGATCAGCGCATCAACATGTTTTTCGGCTCGCGCCGCAGGATGAAATCGGTCGTGGCGGCGGAGGCGGCGGCGGTCGCCGCCTGGCGGGTGCTTGCCCAGGGGGATCGCGTGGGCGCACTGGTGTTCGATGACCAGGAAATCCGCGTGATCGAACCGCTGCGCAGCGAACAGCGGGTGGCGCAGATCCTCGACTGCATCATCGAGAAGAACCATGCCCTGAATGCGCGATCCGGCATCGTGCCGAATCCCGGCATGCTCAACCAGGTCTTGCGCCGCGCCTGCGAACTGGTGCGGCACGACAGCCTGGTCAGCGTGATCAGCGACGCGGCCGGGATCGACGCACAGACAACCCGCTACGTCACCCGGCTCACGGCGCACAATGACGTGCTGTTCGCTTTCATCTACGACCCGCTGGAGCAGGCCCTGCCCGATGCCGGCCGCCTGACCTTTACGGACGGCAGGACGCAGGTGGAACTGAACACCGCGGAGCGCAAACTGCGTGACGCGTACGGGGCTGAATTCGAGCGCCGGCTGCAGCGCATGAGCGCCGCCTCGCGTCGGCACTCGATTCCCTTGCTGGCGGTGCATACCGCGGCGCCGGTCCTCGACCAGGTGCGCGGGCAACTGGGGACTGCCACGTGATGGATGACACCACCAGCCTGCAGAACCTGCACGATATCGTCGTGCCCGGCCCGCTGGCCTGGTGGCCTCCGGCGCCCGGCTGGTACGTGGTGATCGTAATTGCTGCGGGCGCTCTGCTGGTGCTGCTCTGGAACGCCTGGCGGCACTGGCGCCGTAACCGCTATCGCGGCGAAGCCCTGCGGGAACTGGCCCGGATCGGGCGCACGGGAGACCTGCGCGAGCTCCCGGTGTTGCTCAAGCGCGCCGCGCTGTCAGCCTGGCCACGGGAAAGCGTGGCCGGCCTGGCCGGCGCCGACTGGCACCGCTTCCTGGATGAGAGCGCGAATACCGATCGTTTTGGTTCCGGTGCGGGTGAGGTGTTGGAGCGGCTGGCGTACGCGTCCGGATCCGACCGCCCGCCGTCGGAGCGGGAATCCGCGGCGGTGCTGGATGCGGCCCGGTTTTGGCTCAAGCGGCATCGTGCGCCGCCCGCAGGCGGCTGACCGATGCTGCAATTTGCCTATCCATGGGCCTTCCTGTTGTTGCCGTTGCCGCTGTTGATGCATTGGCTGGCGCCGCCCCACCATGAACCCCGCCTCGCGGTTTACGTGCCCTTCATGCGCATCCTGGCGCGCGTGGCCGGGGGCACGGCTGCCGCCGGCACGGTCATCCCGCGGCGCCGGCGCCTGCAATTGGCGCAAGTCGTGCTGGCCTGGTGTGCCGTCGTGATTGCGGCGGCCCGTCCCCTGTGGCTGGATGAGCCGCTGACCAGGGACTTGCCCATGCGCGACATGCTGGTGGCCCTGGACCTGTCCGGGTCGATGGAGACCGGGGACTTTACCGATGCCAGCGGCGCGACGGCGCCGCGCCTGGCAGCCGCCAAGCAGGTGCTCGACCAATTCCTGGCGCGACGCGACGGCGATCGTGTCGGCCTGGTGTTTTTCGGCTCCGCGGCCTTTCTGCAGGCGCCTTTTACCGACGACCTGGACGTTGTGCGCGAGTTGCTCGACGAGGCCCAGGTACGCATGCTCGGCCCCCGCACCGTGCTGGGCGATGCGATCGGTCTGGCGATACCGCTGTTCGAGCGCAGCGAGGTGGATGAGCGGGTGCTGATCGCGTTGACCGACGGCAACGACACCGGCAGCCTGGTGCCGCCGGCGCGGGCGGCGGAAATTGCCCGGGACAACGGTGTACGGATTTTCACGATTGCGATGGGCGATCCCCAGGCGGCCGGTGAGCAGGCCCTGGATGAGGCCACCTTGCAGGCGGTCGCCGAGACCACGGGCGGCGGCTACTTTCACGCTGACGACCGGACTGAACTGGAAGCGGTCTACGCCGAGCTGGATCGGCTCACGCCGCGGCAGGTGGAAGTCCAGACCTACCGGCCGGAGCACGACCTGTTTCACTGGCCGCTCGGCTTCGCCATCGTGCTGAGCATGCTGTATTTCGGCCTGGTCGAGTTGGCTTCGATGCTGCGCCGCGCTCGCCCGGTGGAGCCGGTGGGCGCAGCCGAGCGAGAGCCCGCGTGAACGCGCTGGAAACGTTCCACTTCATCCGTCCGGGCTGGTTGCTGCTGGCGCTGCCGGCGGCGCTCGTGATCTGGGCCATCCTGCGCCGCCAGGATCCACTGCGATCCTGGCAGGCGGTGATTGCACCCGAACTGTTGAAACACCTGGTCGTGCGCAGCGAGGCGCGCCGCAGTCGGCTGCGTCCGGCTTTGGTGTTGGGTTTTGCCTGGATCTTCGGGATCATCGCGGTGTCCGGGCCGACCTGGAAGAAGGAGCCCACCCCGCTGACCGAGGATCAGTCTGCGCTGTTCATCGTGCTGAAGGTCACGCCCGACATGCTGGCACAGGATATTCAGCCCAGCCGCCTGCAGCGCTCGGCGCAGAAAATCGGCGAGCTGCTGGCCCTGCACCCGGGCAGTCGCACCGGGCTCATTGCCTACGCCGGCAGCGCGCACCTGGTGATGCCGTTGACCTCCGATCCGGAAGTGATCCGGTTTTTCGCGGGCGAGCTGGCGCCGGGGGTGATGCCCGAGTCCGGCGACGTCCCGGTCCAGGCGATAGCGCTGGCGAACCGGCGCTTGCAAGCGTCAGGTCTGCCAGGTGGCATCGTGCTGGTGGCCGACCACGTCGATCGGGAACAATCGCAAGAGCTGGCGCGGCTACGTGCTGAAGGTGGCGCGGACGTGCATGTGTACGCGATGGCAGCCGGGCCCGACGTGATCGTGCCTGCAGGCAGTCCGCCGGCGCCGTCGCTGGACCGGGCGGGCATGGCGCAGGTTGCGAAGGCGGGAGGCGGTTCGCTTGTGGTGGTCTCGCCGGATGACCGGGACGTCCGGCAATTGGCCGGGCAAATCGAGCGCAGCATTGAGGCTGCTCCCCTCCGGGAAGGAGAACGCTGGTTCGATTTCGGCTATTGGCTCGGGTTGTTCTTC
>JAPHSB010000159.1 GCA_026193295.1 Lysobacterales bacterium | reverse complement strand
TGACCCCATTCTTCCAAACTTGCAGGGTCCCCGGCGTTTCGGGATATGATCGTCCCGACAATTTTCCGAACAAACGAGGTCAGCCATGCGTTTCAGCTCAGCAAAGTCAATACCCCTTGTCCCTGTCATAGTCGGCGCCTGCCTGGCGCTCTCACTGTTTGCCGGACCCGTACAGGCGGCAGACACCGTTCACCCGGTCAAGATGAGCAAGGCGCAAATCGCCGGCGCCATTTTCGAGGATTACGACCCCGTGGTCAGCACCCACGATGGCAACACCACGCACGACGTCGAGGTGTTTCGCACGGAGAGTGGGCTGTTCGACGCGGGCATGTACCGCTCGGGCAAGGTGCGCGCTGAAATCAACGAGCCCTACGGTGTGCACGAGTACATGCACTTCCTGGAGGGTGGCGTGACCCTGACCTCCAGCGACGGCACCGTGACCGAGATCAAGGCCGGCGATTCTGTCGTCATCCCGGCGGAGTGGACCGGTGTATGGGACACCGACGGCTACACCAAGATCTACGTGATTTACTCCCCGGACGCGCCGATCGAGTAGGACCGAATTCATTCGGGAATTTCTTTTTCCGAGACCCGGCACCGCCTTGATGTCTCTTGGGAAGAAGAAGAATGGGGTCAGAGTAAAAACTCCTGAACCAAACTTCCATTCCTGCGTTCTCGATGGAGTTTTTACTCTGACCCCATTCTTCCTCTTTCCCTGACCCCATTCCTCCTCTGACCCCATTCTGACCCCAACCGGGAAGGGAACTTGGCGCCGGGCAATTGTCTAATCCTTTGCGGTGGACAAGATCGTCCGGTCGCGCATGCCCATCCCCGGGCAACCGAATTCACCGGGCGTCCTGCCCACCCGCATATTGTTCTGATATCACGAACCATATGGTTGGGAGGAAACCCATGACACTGAAGGAAATGGTCCCCTGGCGTTGGGGTGGCCTTCGGCGTTGGGATGATGAAGACCGTCCGTTCGAATCTTTCCTGAGGGAGATGGACACCCTTCATAAAGATATGGATCGTCTGTTCGAAGATTTCTGGAAAGGCAGCGGACGTCACTCCATGATGACCTCGCCATGGCATTCGATGCTGGGAGAACCCCTGGAGCACAGCGCGGTCATGCCGCGCGTCGATGAGACGGAAGATGAAAAAGCCTTCCACATCCAGGTTGAACTGCCCGGCATGGACCAGGAGGACGTGGACATCACCCTGTCGAACGGCATGTTGACCATTCGCGGCGAGAAAAAGCGTGAGGAGGAAGAGAAAGGCAAGGACTTCTTCCGCAAGGAACGGTCCTTCGGCGCCTTCCGGCGCACTTTGCCGATCCCCGCCGAGGTCGACGAGAAAGCCATCGATGCCTCCTTCGCCAAGGGCGTTCTGTACATCGAACTCCCGAAGACGGAGGCGGCCCGCAAGAAAGTCACGCACATCGACGTGAAAGCCGCGTAGTGTGCAACAACCCGGCCCGGGCGCCGTGCGGCGCCCGGGTTTCTTTTAAGCAACCTTTCTGTGTAAAAATGACTTCCGAACCCTGACCGGAAGCTCTGCACATGAACGAAAAGGCCATCAAAAAACCCCACAGGTCCTTTGGATTCGTTGATTTCCTGTGGCGTTGGGCGCTCGCGCTCGTACTCGTATTCGTTACCTACAACCCATCGGGTAAATCGTATTTCCACTGGGTGAAGACAGCCTTCAGCGGCGAGGGGCTCGACGCCCTGCACTATTTCATCGGCGTCATCCTGATCGCCGGCTGGACCATCTTCATCATCGCGACGGAACGCAGTCTCGGCGCCCTGGGCAGCATCATCGGGGCGGCCCTGCTTGGCACCGGTATCTGGCTGCTGGTCGACGTCGGCGTGCTGCACCCGGATTCCACCAGCAGCATCGCCTGGCTGGCGCTGTTTGCGCTCGGGACCCTGCTCGCTATCGGAATGAGCTGGTCGCACATCTGGCGACGCCTCAGCGGACAGCTGGAAGTCGACACCGACTGACCTCCGCGCATCCAGGTCAATCCACTCGTGTCAGCTACTGGACTTCGGTCCGGAGCCTGACTATTTTTGACGGATAAACCGGGAAGGAGGCGCGTGAAATGGCGGAAATCAGTCTCAAGATCAACGGTGTTAGCCGATCACTCGACGTCCCCGATGACATGCCACTGCTATGGGCCCTGAGGGACAAGCTCAACCTGGTAGGCACCAAGTACGGCTGCGGCATTGGCTTGTGTGGTTCCTGCACGGTGCTGGTCAACGGCAGCCCCGTGCAAGCCTGCAACATCAAGGCAGCTGCTCTCCAGGACAAGGAAATCACCACCATTGAAGGCCTGTCGCCGGACGGTAGCCACCCGGTCCAGCGCGCCTGGAATGACGAAGATGTGCCGCAGTGCGGTTACTGCCAGGCCGGGCAGGTGCTGGCGGCAACGGCGTTGCTTGCGCGCACTCCGCAACCCACCGATACCGACATCGACAATGCCATGGCGGGTATCCTCTGCCGCTGCGGGACCTACCCGCGCATCCGCAAAGCCATCAAGCGCGCTGCCGGCTACATGACCTCGCCGGGAGGTGAGTCGTGAAGCGACCACAAGCCGACAATTCACCGGATACCGGCGGCCAGATGGATCGCCGCACCTTTCTGCAAACCTCCCTGCTGGCCTCGGGCGCCCTGTTGATCGGCGTCGGCCATGCGGACACCGCTTCCGGCGCAGAGCAGGCGGGAGAGTCCTGGGCGCCCAATCTCTACCTCCGGATCGAGGCTGACAACCGGGTCACCATCGTCAGCAAGAACCCGGAAGCGGGCCAGGGTGTGAAAACGGCTTTTCCAATGGTCGTCGCCGAGTGCCTCGATGTCGATTGGCAACAGGTTCGGGTGGAGCAAGCCCCGCTGGATGACCGCTACGGGCGCCAGGTCGTGGGCGGCAGCCGCGGCACCCCGGACGGCTGGGACGACTTGCGTATTGCCGGCACCGCCGCACGCCAGTTATTGATCGCCGCGGCCGCCGTCCGCTGGGGCGTGCAGCCGGCCGAGTGCTCGACGGCGAACGGCAGCGTGAACCATGCAGCAAGCGGACGCACCGCCGCTTATGCCGCCCTGCGCGGAACGGCCGCAACGCTGCCCGTGCCCGAAGTGGCCAGCCTCGAGCTCAAGAGCCGGCCCGAGGAATTCAGACTGCTGGGGCGCTTTGTGCCCGGAGTCGACAATCCGAAGATCCTGACCGGACAGCCGCTGTTCGGTTGCGACACCCGACTGGACGGAATGCTTTACGCGGTGTTCGAAAAGTGCCCCACCTTCGGGGGTAAGGTGCGCAGCGCCAATATCGAGCAAATCCGTGCGCTGCCGGGCATTACCCACGCCTTCGTGGTCGAAGGAACCGACAACCTGGCGGGCCTGATGCCCGGTGTGGCCATCGTCGCGACCAGCTGGTGGGAGGCCAACGCGGCCCGTCGGCAGTTGAAGATCGACTGGGCGACCAGCCATGCCGATTCCTCGGAGGAGTACGAGCGCCAGGCCGCCGCGCTGAAGGAACAGCCCGGCGAGACATTGCGTGCCGACGGGGACGTGGAAAAAGCGCTCGGCGCGGCGGTGAAGATCGTCGAAGCCAGCTACTACTATCCCTTCGTCTCGCACGCCAACCTGGAGCCGCAGAACTGCACGGCGCTGTTCCACGAATCGGGCAAACTCGAATTGTGGGCGCCCTCGCAGTATCCGAAAGGCGGCCGCCAACTGGTCGCCGAGACGCTGGGCATCCCGGAAGACCGCATCCACGTCAACCTGGTCCGCATTGGCGGCGGTTTTGGCCGCCGCCTGGTCAATGACTTCATGGTCGAGGCGGCCTGGATCGCCCGCGAAGTGCGCCGGCCCGTCCAGTTGCAGTGGACTCGCGAAGACGACATGCGGCATGATTTTTACCGGCCCGCTGCCTGGCATCATTTCCGCGCGGGGATCGACGCCGACGGTCGCATGAGCGCCTTCGACCACCATTTCATCAGCTTCGGCCGCGACGGTAAGCCGGTCTCGGGGGCGGGCCTGTCACCGGACCATTACCCGGCCGGCCTGGTGCCGAACTTCAGGCTGCGCCAGTCGCTGATTGAGACGCACGTGCCCACGGGGCCGTGGCGCTCGCCCGGACACTCGGCTTATTGCTGGGCCTACCAGAGCTTCTTCGACGAGGTGGCGCTGGCCGCCGGACGCGATCAGCTCGATTTTCGACTGGACCTGCTGTCGCGATCGTTCGGCGAACCGCCGCTGGACCTGGCACGGACCAGCGGCACGCTGCGGGTGGCGGCCGAAAAAGCCGGCTGGGGCAGAAAGCTTTCCGCCAACCGCGGTCTCGGCATGGCTTTTCACTTCGATCACGGCGGTTTCGTCTCGCACGTGGCGGAGGTGGTTGCAACGGGCAATGCGGTGCACGTCGAGAAGGTCTGGTCGGGCATCGACATCGGGCCGGTCATCAACCTGAGCGGGGCCCGCAACCAGGTCGAGGGCTGCGTGGTCGATGCGCTCTCCACCGCGCAACTGGAAATCACCTTCGCCGATGGTGCGGCGCAGCAGGGCAATTTCGACCAGTACGGCCTTTTACGCATCAACCAGGCGCCGGAAGTCGAATGCCATTTCATCCAGAGCGACAATTCGCCCAGCGGTCTTGGTGAGCCGCCGTTCGCGCCGGCGACCCCGGCCATCGCCAACGCGATCTTCGCCGCGACCGGAACGCGCATCCGCGAGTTGCCGTTCCGACGCGCCGGCATTTCGGTGTAATGGCCCTGCCGACTCACTGAATGCCGCCGGATTTCGCCAGGCTGTTCGACCGGCCCGTCATCGTGCTGGCCGCGCCCCGTTCGGGCAGCACGCTGCTATTCGAAACTCTGGCCGAAGCGCCCGATCTGTGGACCGTCGGCGGCGAGAGTCACCAGTTCATCGAGGGACTGCGGCGCCTCAGCCCCATGGGCGGATTTGTCGATTCGAACCGGCTCGACGCCACGCATGCCAATGAGCGCATCGTGCAAGCCCTGCGCCAGCGTTTCGCGCGGTTTCTGCGTGATCGCG
This sequence comes from Lysobacterales bacterium, assembly GCA_026193295.1. GTDB lineage: Bacteria > Pseudomonadota > Gammaproteobacteria > Xanthomonadales > SZUA-36 > CALKKN01. The sequence goes on along the minus strand of JAPHSB010000159.1, from coordinate 2,508 downwards.
ACGGCCGCGAATTTTTTCACAATCAGCACGTTCCGCGCCTGCGCTTCCTCGAGAAGACACCCAAGAATGCGTTGCGCCAGCCCTTCCTGGAAAAAGTATTTCCCGGTTCCTTCTACGTCTTCCTTTTTCGCGACCCGCGCCCCAATATCAGCAGCATGATGGAAGCATGGAAATCCGGCCGTTGGGTCACCTACCCGCGTCTGCGCGACTGGCGCGGCCCACCGTGGTCCCTGTTGTTGCCGCCGGGCTGGCAGAAGTTGAGCGGTCGGCCGTTGGCGGAAATCTGCGGGTTCCAGTGGGCCAGCGCCAACCGCATCATCCTGGATGACCTGCAAAAACTGCCGCCGGATCGCTGGATAGCCTGTGACTATGACGATGTAACCAAACGGACCGAGGAAACGATTGGCCGGATATGCAACTTCACCGCGCTCGAGATCGACCAGCGGCTGAGGCAGCGGCTCGGCGGCGAGTTGCCGCTGTCACGCTACACGCACACGGCCCCCGATCCGGAAAAGTGGCGCAAGAACGAGGCGGATATCCTGCCGCTGCTGAACCCCACCCACGAACTCGGCGTCGCCGAGGCCTGGCAACGCTGCCGGCGGGTGTTGGACAGAGCATGAACCACCGCTTCGCCACCAAGAGCACCCTGTTCGAAACCATCGAGCTGATCAACGCCGGAAACATCGATCGGGCCGAGGCCATTTGTCGCGCAGCGGTCGAACGCAACGACCGGGACGTCAACATGACAGCCCTGCTCGGTGCGACCCTGTTCAAAGCGGGCAAGATCGAGGACGCCGAGCGCTGGCTGAGGCACACGATGCGTATGGCGCCCAATTTCGCCAAGCCCTGGTCAGACCTGGGCCAGTTGCTGGTCGATACCCGTCGTCACGAGGAAGCACTCGAGGTTCTGGAGAACGCCATTCGCCTGGAACCCAAAGAAGACAGCGCCTGGTTCAATCTCGGCAAGGCGCGAGCAGCCCTGGGCCGCGGCCGCGAGGCCGACGAGGCCTTTGAGCGCTCCTTCGAGCTCAACCCCAGGCGCAAGGCGCTGGCACATGCCGCCGAGCTCCAGCAGTCGGGGCGCTGGGCCGAGGCGGAGCGGCTAACCCGCGAAATCCTGCGAGGGGAACCGCAGAACGTCAATGCACTGCGCTTGCTGGCCGCTTGCTCCTGCGAGAACGGGCGGATGCGCGAGGCCGAGAAGCTGCTGCGCCGCGCGGTCTCGCTAGCGCCTGACTTCATCGAGGCACGGCTGGACCTGGGCCGTCTCTTAAAGGATCAGCACCGTCTGGAAGAAGCGATCACCGAATTCGAAAATGCCATCGAGCTGGATCCGGACAATCACCAGGGCCACTACCTGCTGGCCTCGGTGCTGGCGCCGGCCGCGCGCACCGAAGACTCCATTGCAGCGTACCGGAAAGTGCTGCAGCTGCGCCCGCAGCATGCCGGCGCCTGGCTCGGGCTGGGTCATACGCTGAAGACCGTCGGGCAGCAGGAGGAAGCGATCGAGGCGTACCGGGAATGCATCCGCCTCAAGCCCGCTAACGGCGAAATTTACTGGAGCCTGGCCAATCTCAAAACCTACAGGCTGAGCGACGCGGACATCGAGCAGATCGAGGCCCGGTTGTCGGCGGAAGATAGTCAGGATAACCGTCCTGAGGATCTGGACAACCAGTCCCGGGTCAACTTTCTTTTTGCACTGGCAAAAGCCTGGGAGGACCGCGGTGACTTCGAGCGCGCCTGGGGCTACTACGAACAGGGCAATTCCACCCAACGCATGGCAGAGAGCTACGACCCGGTGCGGACCGAGGTGCAGAATGACGCCATCACCCACGTTTTCGACCGGAAGTTGCTGGAATCGCGCCAGGGGCTGGGGCACTCCTCGAACGAACCCATCTTCATCATCGGGCTACCTCGCTCCGGCTCGACGCTGCTGGAGCAGATCCTCGCCAGCCATAGCCAGGTCGAGGGTACCGCGGAACTGCCCTATATCAGCGTGGTGAGCAACTCGATCAGCAACAATCGGGCTGACGGCCTGGGCTATCCGCAGGCCATGCGCGACTTGGGCTCAGACAATCTGCGCAGGCTGGGCCAGAACTACCTGGACCTGGCGCGTATCCACCGCACGGAGGGCCGGCCGCGTTTCATAGACAAGATGCCCAACAACTTTCCCGCCGTCGGCTTCCTGCAGTTGATCCTGCCCAATGCCAAGATCATCGATGCCCGTCGCTACCCATTGGACTCGTGTTTGAGTTGCTACCGCCAGTTGTTCGCCCGCGGCCAGAGCTTCACTTACGACCTCACCGATATCGGTGAGTACTTCCTGCAATACCAGCGCATGATGGACTACTGGCACGACGTATTACCCGGCCGCGTGCTGACCGTGCAGTACGAAGATATGGTGACCGACTTCGACAACCAGGTGCGCCGGCTACTGGATTATTGCGAATTGCCCTTCGAAGAGAGCTGTGCGCGCTTCTGGGAGACCGATCGGCCGGTGCGCACGGC
>JAPHSB010000387.1 GCA_026193295.1 Lysobacterales bacterium | reverse complement strand
GTTTGCGCTGCGTGGACGCTGCCGTCGGGAAAGCCGTTGGCCTGCAGCCAGCCGGGAATTCCGGCCGAATGGCTCCTGATGCGAGCACTGAGGTAGATGATCCAGTAACCTTTGTCGGCCAGGATATTCAACGCTTCCGCCGCGTGCTCGCGGGCCGTGCTCATCGTGTGCACCTTCGGTGTCAACGTTCCGTCGATGTCGAACACCACGGCCATGGATTCACCGGGCTGAGCGGGCGGAATGTCGGCGGGGGGCAACTGGCCGCTGCAGCCGCACAGCATGGCCACGAGCCATATGCATAACTGGCTGTTGGGGAATGTCGTGAAAGAAGCACTCGTAACGCTCATTGGATGGCTCCTCACGCCGGATTCGACGACGCCCGGTAAAGAACACCGGCCGCCCGAATATGCGTCGCCTTTCATTTTACCGGGAATACGGGCGCACCCTAGCCCATTGCTCTGTATTTTCCAAGGAGCAGTACTTTCATATCTCCCCCGGCGCTGAAGCTCGCGAGGAAGAGATAGGCGCTGAGGAACAGCCCGCCACCGAAGAAGCCCATCATGCCCAACACGATACCGAGCGGTGAGAAATGATGGCGCCAGGAGAGCCAGAGGGCTGAAAGCGTCAGAAAGCTCATGAAGTCGACATTGAATTGCCCGGGCCAGCCCATGGCCGCGATATCGCCGAAGAAAACCCCGAGCAGGCCAATGCCATGATGGGCTATCACGATGGCCGTGTAGCCAAGGATACAGGCAAAAAGTAACAGTAAAAGAATTCGAAACGCGCCCATGAATCTCTCTCCTTCGACCTTATTCGCTACTTCAGCGAATGCAGGCCCACCATATTGCCGTCCGGATCAAGCGCCAGGGTCATGAAACGGTACTGCCCGATCGACATTTTCGGCCGTTGAATCTTGCCACCATGCTTTTCAACGCGGGACTCTTCGACAGCGCAGTCATCACAAGCGGAATAGACCAAGGTGCTGTTGTTTCCGGACGAAACCCCCGGCGCTTTGACCAGCGCCCCACCCGTTCCGGCCTTTTCGGGATCCATTCCAAACATCTGCATCTCGATGTCCGGGCTTTCCAGCCTTTCCAGTTTCACGCCGAGCACCCAAAAACTCCCCGCCAAAGCGAGCAGCCAGATCAGCAACAGTGTGCCGGTTGAGATGACCGTTGATCTGATTTCCCACCTGTCCCAACTTTGTTCATTGCGACATCAACCTATCCACCGAGGTGAAGTCAACCGGCTCGACTGCTGACTGAACTGAAGCCAAAGAGTGCCGCCTGGTGCTATTTGACCACTCGACTGATAAGCCGAGGTGCATGGGTGGCTCTTTGCTCACACCGGCCGCAACTGGTCTGCGAGTGAACGTGTTTTTCCGGTTTTCACGTCGCCGGTATGCTGCGCTGTGTTTCTTTCGATGAGCAAGATGTGACACTCATTTTCCGCGACCGGATTGTGCCGAACACCCTTTGGAACCACGAACATTTGGCCTTCGTCCAACTCCACCGGGCCGCTTTCCATTTCAATGCGAAGGTGGCCTTTGAGGATGAAGAAGAGCTCATCTTCATTCGCGTGGCTATGCCAAGCCAGTGAACCTTTGACTTTTGCGACCTTGACATAGACATCGTCTACCTCGCCGACCACCCGGGGCGACCAGAGCTCGGTGAGTGCGGCAGCGACTGCTTTCGGAGAAACAACTGGTGGCATGGGCTGAGCTCGCTAATGCTGATTCTGTGGGAGATCGTCAGTGATTTCGTAGTAGTCGCCCTTCTCCGCCACGAAAATGTGGATACCGAGGCGGGTAAGCGTCGGGCTGTCAAATGCGCCCATTGCAATTCCGATCCAATCCTTTTCGATCGGATCCCAGAACAAAGACGATCCGCATCGGGAGCAGAAACCTCGCCGTACCTTGACGGAAGAATCGAACCAGGACAGGTTTTCCTCGCCCTTGATTGTCAGCGCACTCCGCGGCACGTCTGTAGACGCAAAATAGTGCCCGGAGTGCTTCCTGCACTGAACACAGTGACAGGCGTCAACTGGCCCAAGTTCTCCCGTCACAGAAAACGAGACCCGTCCACAAAGGCAGGAACCGCGTTTCACCTGTGACATAAGCAAACTCCTCGAATAAATGATTCTTGCGCCTGAGAAAAGAACCGCTGACGAATGCACTCCAACGCTAACTGACAGCTAATGTTGAGCTACCCAGCCATTGGCATAGCCGTCCAAAAGCGGATGAGCTGACCACGCGCGGAAAGGCCACCCAGCTCTGCTACCGGCCGGTCTGGTAATTGGTCAGGAGTCTTCCAAGATATTGTCTCTGGCTTTTTCAAAAACTTCCTCGGCAAGTTGCCGCAAGTCAAAAATGAGATAGTCTTCTTCTCTTCCATCAATATATCGGATGGTTACCATGCCGGCTTGGGAATTTGGATTTGGCCATTCCTCTCTGGGTGAATTTGGACACAGTTGCTTTCACGCTGATTTTTGATGCTCGAAGCAATAGTGTGAAGTTGCTGACCTGCAATGTTGAGTTGCTCTCTGCGCATTCAAAGCTTGCGTAATGAAGCGTGTCAACGATCTGAAGGAAGCCCGATTATTCTCTTTCAACCATTGACGCCAGTTTTGCGACGGTGTTCCAGTTTCTTGCCGTTGCAGGGACCCCCAAGGCCGATTCCACCGCAGGCGCCAACCTCGAACGCCCGATTCCATTCGGCGCCAACAGGTAGAAAACGCTTTCGATGAGTACGAATTCTTCGGATTCGGCCTTCAAACCCGCCAGCCGGTCGAGCTTGGGCTGCCGTGGCGTTGATTCCAGGAAAAAGAAGTGCAACGTTTTGCCATCGCTCCCGGAAAAAGGGTTGTTCTCTATTGCGCTGTGCAAATCGTCCTCACCAAGGATCAGAATAAGCGGCGTGAAGCCCCTCGTTTCAGAGATTCTTTGACTTATGAGTTCAGCCTTTTTTTGCCCACTCTCTTGGGGCTATCGAACACGACATTGCCGCTTTGAATGTACGTTTGAACGTTGGCATAACCCAAAGTAACGAAGAGCTCAATGAGTTCTCTCATGGGCAGTGCATTCCGGCCACCCACGTTGATTCCGCGCAATAACGCAACATGGGCAAGCTCAGGGGACAACTTAACGTTTGAATTAACCGGGGCGCGGTCGCCGCTGGATGGGTGAGCTTGCACGTAAGGGAATCGTTATCTTGACATGTCAGGACATGTCTTGTTATTTTGCTTTCATGGCCAAGATCAAAATCAGTTCGAAGGTTGAACAGCGCGAGTGGGAAGCTTTGCAAGCCCTTGCCGTAGAGTCGAACCAGAGCATTTCCGGGCTGCTGACCGAAGCGGTATCCGAGTACGTCCGCAAGCGCCGCCTGCGCCCACAGGTGTTGGCGCACCTGGAAGACTCGATCGTCGAGAACGAGGAGTTGGGGAAGCTACTTGCCCGGTGATGTGGTCCAGTTTCTTTCGCTGGACGAAGTGCTGGCGATACACGAGCGGATGATCGAGACATTCGGGGGCGCGCCTGGTATCCGCGACCGGGGATTACTCGAAAGCGCGTTATACCGGCCGCAATCCGGTTACTACGAAAGCCTGGAAGAGATGGCAGACGCTCTATTCGAGTCCCTGCTCATTAACCACCCCTTCGTTGATGGCAACAAGCGCGTGGCATTTTTCGCAATGGACGTGTTCCTGCGGATGAACGGTTGGAAGATGCAGGTGGAGGCGAAAAAGGCTTACGCAATTCTGATGAAGCTCTTCGAAACCGACAACTGCGATTTTGAGCATTTGCTGCCGTGGATTCGGAGCGCGTTGGTGCGGATGTAGAACCATTTTAAGGATCCCGGGCAAGCCCCGAGATCCATGATTAGCGCCGCTTGACCTGCTTGCGCAGTTGTTCCAGCGCGCGCAGTTGCGCGACGGCTTCGACCAGGCGGGCCTGGGCTTCGGCTACCTCGACTTCACCGGTGCGGTCCTGCAGGGCGCGCTCGGCTTCTTCCTTGGCTCGCTGCGCGGCGGCCTGGTCGAGGTCGTCGGCACGCACCGCGGTGTCGGCCAGCACGGTGACCACGTGCGGCATCACTTCGAGGATGCCGCCGCCAACGAAGAAGAAGGCTTCGTCGCCGTCCGGGCGCTGCACGCGCACCGGGCCGGGTTTGAGCTGGGTGATCAGCGGCGCATGGCGCGGACTGATGCCGAGCTCGCCGACCGAACCGGTGGCGAAGATCATCGTGGCCTCGCCGGAGAAGATCTCCTCCTGCGCGGAAACGATGTCACATTGGATGGTGTGCTTCATGGGTCAGCCCCCGGCTGTGATCACGCCGCTTCCTTCTGCGCCAACTGCTTGCCTTTCTCCACGGCCTCTTCGATCGAGCCGACCATGTAGAAGGCCTGCTCTGGCAGGTGATCATAATCGCCATCGATGATGCCCTTGAAGCCGCGAATCGTATCTTTCAGCGAGACGTACTTGCCGGGCGAACCGGTGAAGGTCTCGGCCACGAAGAACGGCTGCGACAGGAAGCGTGCGACCTTGCGGGCGCGGGCCACGGCCATCTTGTCGTCCTCGGACAGCTCGTCCATGCCCAGGATGGCGATGATGTCCTTCAGTTCCTTGTAGCGCTGCAGCACGGACTGTACGCCGCGGGCCGCCTCGTAGTGCTCCTGGCCGATGATGTTCGGGTCCAGCAGGCGCGAGGTCGAGTCCAGCGGGTCCACGGCCGGGTAGATGCCCTGCTCGGCGATGCCGCGGCTCAGCACCAGGGTCGCATCGAGGTGGGCAAAGGTGGTTGCCGGGGACGGGTCGGTCAGGTCGTCGGCGGGTACGTACACGGCCTGGAACGATGTGATGGAACCGGTCTTGGTGGAGGTGATGCGCTCCTGCAGGATGCCCATTTCCAGGGCCAGCGTCGGCTGGTAGCCCACGGCCGAGGGCATACGACCCAGCAATGCGGATACCTCGGTGCCGGCCAGGGTGTAACGGTAGATGTTGTCGATGAACATCAACACGTCACGGCCTTCGTCGCGGAATTCCTCGGCAATGGTCAGGCCGGTCAGGGCCACGCGCAGGCGGTTGCCCGGCGGCTCGTTCATCTGGCCATACACCAGCGCCACCTTGTTCAGAACGTCGGCGTCCTTCATCTCGTGGTAGAAGTCGTTGCCCTCGCGGGTGCGCTCGCCCACGCCGGCGAATACCGAGAAGCCGCTGTGCTCGATGGCGATGTTGCGGATCAGCTCCATCAGCGTCACCGTCTTGCCCACGCCGGCGCCGCCGAACAGGCCGACTTTGCCACCCTTGGCGATCGGCATGATCAGGTCGATGACCTTGATGCCGGTTTCCAGCAGCTCGTTGCCGCCGGCCTGGTCCTCATACGCCGGGGCCTTGCGGTGGATCGGCATGCGCTTTTCCTCGCCGATGGGGCCGGCCTCGTCGATCGGGCGGCCCATCACGTCCATCACGCGACCCAGGGTCTTCTCGCCCACCGGCACGGAGATGGCGGCGCCCGTATTGGTCACGGTCAGGCCGCGCTTCAGGCCATCGGTGGAGCCCAGCGCGATCGTGCGCACGATGCCGTCACCCAGCTGCTGCTGCACTTCCAGCATGATGTCCGTTCCGTCCACCGTCAGGGCGTCGAAAATCCGGGGCATGGCGTCACGGGAAAACTCCGCGTCGACCACTGCGCCGATCACCTGAACAACTATTCCACCACTCATATCTCTTGCTCCGTTTGCGGGATATTTGGGGTCAGAGTAAAAATTGCTCGCTCTGGCCCAAACTCCTTGTTTCTTACCTTCAAATTTTTACTCTGACCCCAAATATCCAAATTTCCGGCCAACTACGTCAGACGGCGGCGGCGCCACCGACAATTTCTGAAATTTCCTGCGTGATCGCCGCCTGGCGCGCCTTGTTGTAAGCCAGCGTCAATTCGTCGATCAGGTCGCCCGCGTTATCGGTCGCATTCTTCATCGCGATCATGCGCGCCGCGTGCTCCGAGGCCAGGTTTTCCAGCACGGCGTGGTACACGTCGGCCTCGATGTAGCGCACCAGCACCGTGTCGAGTAGCGCCTCGGCATCAGGCTCATAGATGTAATCCCAGATGTCCCGAACCTCTTCGTCATCTGTTTCCGGCAACGGCAGCAACTGCTCCAGGCGGGGCCGCTGCGACATGGTGTTGATGAAATCGTTGTAGACGATGTACACCAGGTCGATGCGCTCTTCCCGGTAGGCGTCCAGCATGACCTTGATGGAACCGATCAGGTCCTCGATCTGGGGCTTCTCGCCCAGGTTGCTGGCGTGCGCCGCGATCTCAACATTGATGTTCTTGAAAAACGCCGAGGCCTTCTTGCCCAGGGTGACCAGGCTCACTTCAGCACCCTGCCCGCGCCACTCCTGGATGCTGGCCAACACAAGCTTGAACAGGTTGATGTTCAGGCCGCCACACAGACCACGATCGGTGGACACGATGATGTAGCCGACCTTTTTCGTCTCTTCCCGGCGCACGGTGAAGGGGTGCCGAAACTCGGGGTTGGCCTTGCTCAGGTGCCCCATCACGCGGCGGATCATGCGCGTATAGGGCCGCGTCGCGTTCATCAGGTCCTGCGACTTGCGGATCTTGCTGGCCGAGACCATCTCCAGCGCCGAGGTCACCTTCTTGGTGTTCTCGATGCTGCGGATCTTGCCGGTAATTTCCTTTCCGCCTGCCATGATTGCCTCGCTCCCGTGTCTGTTTGCCTGGCCGGTCCTGCGCGCCTACCAGGTACCGGTGGACTTGAACTCTTTCACCGCGGCGGCCAATTGCGACTCGACTTCCTCATTCCAGTCTCCGCCATCCAGAGTGGAGAGGAGATCCGCCTGCGAACTCGCCATGAAATCCAGCAGCGCCGCTTCGAATGCACCGATTTTCTTCAGCTCGACGTCGTCGAGGTAACCCCGGTCAGCCGCGAACAGCGACACGGCCATCTGGCCGACGGACAGCGGGCTGTATTGCTTCTGTTTCATCAACTCAGTGACGCGCTGCCCACGGTCCAGCTGCGCACGGGTGGCATCGTCGAGATCCGAAGCGAACTGCGCGAAAGCAGCAAGTTCGCGATATTGCGAGAGCGCCAGGCGAATACCGCCGCCCAGTTTTTTGATGACCTTGGTCTGCGCGGCGCCGCCAACTCGGGATACCGACAGGCCGGCATGTACGGCCGGGCGGATACCCGCGTTGAACATGTCGGTGTCCAGGAAGATCTGGCCGTCGGTGATCGAGATCACGTTGGTCGGTACGAAGGCCGATACGTCGCCCGCCTGGGTTTCGATGATCGGCAAAGCGGTCAGCGAACCGGTTTTGCCCTTGACCTTGCCGTCAGTGAATTTCTCGACCCAGTCCTCGTTGACCCGCGCGGCGCGCTCCAGCAATCGCGAATGCAGGTAGAACACGTCGCCCGGATAGGCCTCGCGGCCCGGCGGACGGCGCAGTAGCAGCGACACCTGACGATAGGCCCAGGCCTGCTTGGTCAAATCGTCGTAAATGATCAGGGCATCTTCGCCGCGGTCGCGGAAATATTCACCCATGGTGCAGCCGGCGTACGGCGCGATGTACTGCATGGCGGCCGACTCCGAGGCGGAGGCGTTGACCACGATGGTGTGCTCCATGGCGCCGTGTTCTTCGAGCTTGGCGACCACATTCGCCACCGTCGATTGCTTCTGGCCAATGGCTACGTACACGCACTTGATGCCGGTACCCACCTGGTTGATGATCGTGTCGATGGCGATCGCCGACTTGCCGATCTGGCGGTCGCCGATGATCAGCTCCCGCTGCCCACGGCCAATCGGGATCATGGCGTCGATGGACTTCAGGCCCGTCTGCACCGGCTGCGATACCGATTTACGCCAGATCACGCCGGGCGCCACCTTCTCGATCGGCGCGAAACCGTCGTTTTCGATCGGGCCCTGCCCGTCGATCGGCTCGCCCAGCGCATTGACCACGCGGCCCAGCAGGCCGCGGCCCTGGGGAACCTGGAGAATACGCCCGGTGCACTTGACCGTGTTGCCCTCGGTGATGTGCTCATAATCGCCCAGGATGACCGTACCGACGGAATCGCGCTCGAGGTTGAGCGCCAGACCGTAAGTATTGCCGGGGAATTCGATCATTTCGCCCTGCATGGCGTCTTCGAGGCCATGGATGCGGGCGATACCGTCTGAGACACTGACCACCGTGCCTTCGTTGCGGGTCTCGGCCTTGATGTTCAGTTCCTCAACGCGCTTTTTGATCAGTTCGCTGATTTCGGATGGATTCAATGTCGTCTGCATCGTTTTATTCCCATGTCACCGCCCGGAAGCGCAGCGGTCGGTTCAGATTTACTTCAATTCAGTGGGCCGGATTACCGCACCAGGCTGCTGGACAGCTTCTGCAGCCTGCCGCTCAGGGATCCGTCGATCACTTCGTCACCGGCATAAACCACGGCGCCGCCAATGACGGCCTTGTCTATTTCGTTTTCCAACTCGATTGCGCAATCGAAGCGACGCGCCAGCGCGTCGCGCATGCGGGCCGATTGGTCGGGTTCCAGCGGAACTGCCGAAACCACGCGGACACGCAGCCGCTTCTCGGCCTCGGCGCGCAACCCCTGGAACAGCCGGGTCACTTCGGGCAGCAACGCCAGTCGGCCGTTCGCGCCCAGCACTGCCAGGAAGTCGCTGAAGCGGCCGTCAAAGGCCTCCCCCGCTGTATCCGCGATCATGCGCGCGGCCTGCTCACTGCTGACCTGCGGGCTGTCCAGCAGCTCCGCCATCGTCGCGTCTTCCGCGATGGCGGACGCCAGCGTCAGCATCTCTTCCCAACGCGGCAACGCCTGCCCTTCCTCGGCCAGCGCGAACGCCGCCTTGGCATACGGACGCGCCAGGGTCGTCAGGCTACTCATGCCTTGTTCCTCCTGACCTGCGGCTTGTTGCTCACCTCAGGCACTAGATTTCAGCGATCAACTTGTCGAGAAGCTCACGGTGCGTATTGGCATCGACTTCCCGTTCAAGGATCTTCGTCGCCCCCAGTACCGCCAGACTGGCTACCGCGGCGCGAAGCTCTTCACGCGCCTGGTTGGCTGCCTGTGCGATGTCCGCCTCGGCTGCCGACACCTGTCGCTTGCGCTCGGCCGTAGCGTCTTCTCTCGCCTGGTCCACGAGCTGCGTGTGACGCTGGGTCGCCTGGTCGACGATTTCGCCTGCCTTGTCACGCGCTTCGCGGATCTGCCGGTCCACTTCCGCCTTGGCAGACTCGAGCTCTTTTTCGGCGCGGTCGGAAGCGGCCAGGCCCTCGGCGATGCGCTCGCGGCGCTCGTCCATGGCCTTGATCAGGGGCGGCCAGAGGAACTTCATGCAGAACCACACGAAGATCATCATCGCGATC
>JAPHSB010000079.1 GCA_026193295.1 Lysobacterales bacterium | reverse complement strand
TGGCTGTCCGCCGCGTAATCGATGATCAGTTCGGGCGTGCCAAAATCGGCAATCCTGGCCGTCGCCTCCCGCACCGCCGCGCCGCCAATTGCCCCGACCTTTCCCCGCAGGTCCATCGAGGCATTCACAAACCGGGCTGCCATGCTGACGTCCTTTGCCACCGGCCAATCCTCGAGATAATCGATCCGTCCGCGACTGACCTGCGCAATCGCCTCGAAGCGCCCCTCGCCCCCGCGGAATGGCCAGTCATCCATGTCGCCGTGTATCGAAACGCGCCCACTCTCGATGGCGCCGGCTACCAGGCCCCGCCGCAGCCAGGCCTTGACACCTTCGTTCATCAGCGCTTCCGGCCAATAGGGATCGAGCCGGCCCGCGTTGCCCCGGGTCAACTGCACATTCAGATCGATCGCGGGTTTGCCCACGTTGCCGCTGATCACGGCCTCACCACGGGCCGCCAGGTCTGCGTTCTCCAGCGCGCATCCGCTGATACCTGCCTGCCAGCTGCGGCCCCAGTCAAACTCCACCGCGCAGCCCGGAACCGTCACCGAGACCGTCTCGCGAAACATGCGGGGCCAGCGAATAAGCACCTCGTCTCCACGCAATTCCAGCCGTCCCGTGTTGCGTCCCAGTTCGACGCGCCCCTCCAGGCCCTGCAGGTCGGGCCAACTTCCCCAATCGGCCACACCGCCCTGTTCCACGTCACCGTGGGCCAGTTCGATGTGCCAGCCGGCATCCAGCACCAGGTCGAGCTCCCTGACCTTGCCGGCGGCGGCGCCAGGCAGGAACGCCGGCCACGGCGTCCCGTATATCGACATCACATCGCGCGTCAGGCGCAATGGAACACCCAGGGGAAGCTCGTCGGCACTGATCCACAAACCCAGATTCGCGGCGGTATTCCGTGCCATGGAAATACGTGGAGCGGTCCATTGCTGCTCGCCGTCGTCGTACAGAAAGTCGGCTAAATGAAGTTCCCAGTGCTTCTTGCCAAGGAAACGCCAGCGGAAGCGCGTGTTGATCCGGTCCAGCCACAGATCCTGGTAGTCGTTGACCAGGCGGGCGTCTGTCAGGTCCGTCACGCCCTGCACACTGTGGCCCTCGGCAGCAGACCAGGAGCCCCAGAGTTCGGCATTCAGCCAACCCGTCAGCGGCAGGAACGGGCTGGGCGGCAGTCGCGCCTGGAATGCGGCCAGCATGAGTTCCCGGGCCGTCCCCTGCCACTCGACGCCCAGCACCTCCTGCCTGTTCCCCAGGGACATCAGGATCGTGGCTTCGGCTTCGCCCACGATCAAGGAACTGCGGTCGTCGAACAGGTTCGCCCGAATCTCGCTGGCCAATTTGTCCCCCTCGAGGTGAAGGCGGCCGCTGATATCCCGGAAATCAAGGCTTATGCCGTCTTTCTCGTCGCGGTAGGTGAGGCTCGAATCCTGGAGCACCACCTCGCCCACGCGGGCCAACTCCTGCAGCGCCGAGCCTTGCTGGTTCGAGCCACGCCGGCTGACGCCGAATCCCGAAAGCCTGAATTGGCCATCAGCGCCGCGCGACAGCTCGAAATCCGCTCCGATGACGCGAAAGTTGTACAGCGGAAAGCCCGGCAGGAGCAGGTTCAGAGGCCTGATGTCCAGTGCCGCCGATTCAATAACCACGTCGGCCTCGACCCCTTGCAGGGCGCCCGCCAGGTCCGGCGCGTTGGGCAGCAATTTCATACCGCGCAGTGACAGGCGTGGCCCGAAACCGGTCCACTCCCCTTCGAAGCTCTCCAGTACGACCGGCTGACCGAATTCTTTCGAGAGCCAGGCCTCGAGATGCGGCTGGTAACGATCGCTGTAGGGAATCAGGAGCTTCCCTATCCCCATCAGCACCGCGGCCAGGATGATGAGGATCGAGAACGCGGTCCAGAGCAGGGTCCTGGCACGCCGCAAGAGGGTTCGGAAAACGGTCATGGTCCTAGACTGATCTCTCCAGCCTGGCGACATTAAAGCAGAACGACATCGTACTGCTCCGGCGTATACTGGTCTTCCCGTTGGAACTGTATCGACTTGCCGATCAGCTCTTCCAGTTCCGCCACCGTCACGGATTGTTCATCGAGGATACGTTCCACGACCTGTGGGGAAGCCAGCACCATCAATTTACTGGCGTCGAACTGGCGGCTTGACCGCATGATCTCACGGAAGATCTCGAGGCAGACCGTTTCCGCGCTCTTGACCGTGCCCCGCCCCTCGCACAGCGGGCAAGGCTCGCACAACCGGCGCTCCAGGCTTTCCGTGGTCCGCTTGCGCGTCATTTCGACCAGGCCCAGCGCGGAAATTTCACTGACCGCGGTCTTGACATGATCGCGCGCCAGAGTCCGCTCGAGAGAGCGCATGACCTGGCGCCGGTGTTCCTCGTTCAACATGTCGATGAAATCGATAATGATGATGCCGCCGAGGTTGCGCAGCCGCAATTGCCGCGCGATCGCCTGGGCAGCTTCGAGGTTGGTCTTGTAAATGGTCTCTTCGAGATTCCGATGCCCGACGTAACCGCCGGTATTGACATCAATGGTCGTCATCGCCTCGGTCTGGTCGAATACCAGATAGCCGCCGGACTTCAGCGGCACGGTCGGACGCAAGGCGTTCTCGATCTCATCCTCGACACCGAAGAGATCGAAGATCGGGCGCTCTGCGGAGTACTCTTCTATGCGATCCAGCCAGTCGGGCACGAAGCGCCGTGCAAAGTCACGGGCCTGTTGAAGCACTTCCTGCGAGTCTATGCGCACCCGGTCCACATCTTCGTGCATCAGGTCGCGGAGCGCCCTGAAAGGCAGCGACAGGTCCTCGAAGATGCAGGTGGCAGGTTTTGCCGTCGCGGAGCGCTCCTTGATGGCCTGCCAGACCTTACCCAGGTACACCATGTCGGCGGACAGGGCGAAATCATTAACGCCCTCGGCGTTGGTGCGAACGATGTACCCGTGCCCCTGGCTGCCGTCGCGCAGGATTTGCACCAGGCCCTTCAGTCGATTTCGTTCAACTTCTTCTTCAATACGGGCCGAAACGCCCACCACGTCGCTGTCCGGCAACAACACGAGAAACCGGGAGGGGATGCTGATATTGGTGGTCAGCCTGGCGCCCTTGCTGCCCAGGGGATCCTTGATCACCTGCACCACAAGCTGGTCCCCGGAGCGCAACAGGTTCGATATCAGAGGTTCCGCGGGCGCCTCATCGTCCGTCGCCACCGGATCGTGGCGGACCATGTCCCGCGCGTGCAGAAAAGCGGTCCGGTCCAGCCCGATGTCGATAAACGCGGCCTGCAAACCGGGCAGAACGCGGGACACGACGCCCTTGTAAATATTGCCGATGTAACCGGTGTGACTGGCGCGCTCCAGCCACACTTCCTGCAGCATTCCGCTTTCGACCAGCGCCACCCTGTTTTCCGAGGGTGTCGAGTTGATGAGAATTTCTTCGCTCACGCGCGATTGGCCACTTGCTCAAGGGCACCTAGAATAACACTTCGGCCTGACGCAACAATTGGCAGGTCTCGTACAAGGGCAGTCCCATCACGCCGGAAAAACTGCCCTCGATCCGGGTGATCTTTTCCGCGGCCCGCCCCTGCACCCCGTAGGCCCCGGCCTTGTCCATCGGGTCGCCGCTGTCACAGTAGGACTCGATCCAGGCCCGATCGAGCTCCGCGAATGTAACCCGCGAGATGTTGAGGCACTCGCGTGGTGGCTGAGCGCCGGCGGCCAGCACGGCCGCAGAGTAGACTTCGTGCGTCCGCCCCGACAGGCTGCTCAACATCGCCTGCGCCTCGGCACGGTCGCCGGGCTTACCCAGGATGCGCCCGTCCAGCACCACGGCGGTATCGGCGCCAAGTACCGGCAACCCGTCGCTTTCCCGCGCCAGCACCTCCAGCGCCTTGTCACGCGCCACGCGCACGACATATGCGGCGGGCGCCTCGTCCTGCAACACGCTTTCGTCCACCGCGGCCACCACCACGCGGAATTCGACACCGACCTGCCGCAACAATTCCCGCCGGCGTGGCGAAGCGGAAGCGAGGATGATACTGGCCGGAATCCTGTTCATTCCCGATGATAGGGATGGTTCTGGGTAATGGTCCAGGCACGGTAGAGCTGTTCGGCCAGGATCGCTCGCACCATTGGGTGCGGCAGCGTCAGCCGGCCAAGCGACCACAGGTTGTCGGCCCGCGCCCGGCAATCCTCCGCCAGCCCGTCCGGGCCGCCCACCAGGAAGCAGACGCCGCGCTCCTCGCGCATCCAGTTTTCCAGTGCCACGGCCAGCTCCGGGGTCGTCCACTGCGTGCCGCGCTGATCCAGGGCAATCCGGCGAAATCCTGCTGGCACCGCATTGAGCAGGGCGCCACACTCCGCTTCACGCAACGTGTCGACCACGGCATTGGCGCCGCGGCGGGCCAGGGGTACTTCTTTCAGATCCAGCGACAACCCGCGGGGAAACCGCCGCGCATATTCCGTCCACGCCTGCTGCACCCAGGCCGGCATGCGTTTGCCCACCGCCACGACCAGCAACTGCATCAGGAGCCGTTCCTGCCGCGCGCAGCGCGAGCCGCGATGAGATGGCCGCTGTCGGGGAGCATTGTCGGGCTGTGAAAAAGCCTCAGGCGGACCGGCCGCTGTGGCTGCGTCGAACCTTGCTGGCTTCCCAGAGTTTTTCGAGGTTGTAGAAAGCGCGGGTCTTCGGCAGCATCAGGTGAACGATGACGTCATTCAGGTCGACCAACACCCACTCGGCCTGCTGCTGCCCTTCCACGCCAAGCGGCGGACAGCCAGCCGCCTTGGCCTTTATGACCAGGTTTTCGGCCATGGACTTGATATGGCGCGTGGAATTCCCGGAAGCGATGACGAACAGATCGGTGAGCGGATTCTGGCCGGACACGTCGATTTGCTGAATGTCTAGGGCTTTGAAGTCTTCGAGGGAGGAGATGACAAGTTCCCGGAGTTGATCGAACGAAGTGGTGTCCGCGTTGGCTTGATTGGTCAAATGAACTCATCCTGCATGCGATAGCGGGATTTTATCCTGTCCCGGCAGCGCCCGCAAAAAAAGTACGGTCGAATAGCCTTTAGCCGCTGCCGTACAAGCGACGCTCGAAAATATACTCGATCACCGCGTCCGGCATCAGGAAGCGCGGAGAGCGCCCCCGAGCGAAAAGTTCGCGAATCAGGGTCGAGGAAATGTCGAGTTGGGTGATTTCCAGCGCGAGCACGCAACCGGCCGCGGCCTGGCGCAAGCGCCCGGGCTCGTCGACGCGACGCAATTCGATCTCCCGGCGCAGTTCCCCGGCGCAGTGGAAATGGGCGTCAGGCCGGCGCATGACGACCAGGTGCGCCAGGCCAAACAGATCCCGCCAGCGGTGCCAACCGTCCAGTGCATTGGCGGCATCCTGACCGATCAGCAGCATCAGCGGCGTGTCGCCGGCCTCGCTGCGAATCTCCTTGAGCGTATCGACCATGAACGAGGGCCCGGCGCGCCGCACTTCGCGATCATCCACTTTCAGGCGGGGACAGGAAGCGGTTGCCAGCCGCAGCATTTCGAGACGCTGCCCGGCGCTCGCCACCGTATCCGTGCGGTGCGGGGGATCCCCTGCCGGCAGCAACCTGAGGTCGTCCAGCCCGAGCTTCTCGCGCGCCTCGACCGCCGCCCGCAAATGGCCGTTATGCACCGGGTCGAAGGTCCCTCCCAGAACGCCAATCGCCGATCCGAGCCGCGGCTGCCGGGGGAGGGTCACCATGTCATCACAAGGGATCGACCGCCGCGGGATCACACAGGAACCAGAGCAGCCGATCGAGTTCCTGCCACGCGTCGCCCGCCGCACGGCCCTTGCTCTGGCGGTCGATCAGGCCCAATGCCCGGAACACTTCACCGAAATGAAAGGCCGATAGGCGCCCAAGGGCGCTATGCATCGGGGCCTGCCGCGCCGGCCAGACCCGCAGCCGGCCGAAGACGGCGGCTTCACTTTCTCCCGCCGCGATCGCCGCGCGGGCAGCCTCTGCAACGGTCAGCTCGCGGTACATCGCGCCGGTAACAGCCTGGATGCCCACACCGGTCCGCTGCAGGCCAGCGGCCACCCGCAGGCATTCATCGAGGGCGCCCCGCAGCGCGCATTCCACCAGGCGGAAAGAATCGAACCGCGCGCTGCTCGCGACGGACCGGGCCACGTCGTCCACCGTGACCCGTGCGGCATGATTCAGCAGCAACAGTTTGTCGATTTCCTGCTGGGCGGCCAGCAGGTTGCCTTCGACCAGCTCGGCCAGCAGCGCCACCGCGGCGGCCTCCGGCTGCAACCCGGCGCGCTTCATGCGTTGCCGAATCCAGTCCGGCAGCTGCGCCGGCTTGACCGGCCAGATTTCGACGAGCACGCCGGCTTTCGCCAATTCCGTCGCCCATTTCAATTTGCGCATGGCCGTGCCCCAGTCCCCCGAGCTGACCAGCAAAAGCGTATCGGGGTCCGCCGCCTGCGCCAGTTTTACCAGCGCCTTGGAGCCATCCACACCCGGCTTGCCGGTCGGCAGCCGGATGTCCAGGATCCTTCGCGAGGCGAACAGCGAGGGGGCCGCGGATTCCTCGCCCAGCCGGTCCCAATCGAAGTTCCGTGTCACCTCGTGCACGCCGCGCTCGGTAAAACCCTGCGCATGCGCCGCGTGGATCACCTGGTCCCGGCACTCCTGCACCAGCAGGTGTTCGGTGCCGGCAATCAGGTAGACGGGCGCCAGGGAGCGCTGCAGCAGCGCCGGCAGTTGATCAGGTTTGATGGCCATCAGGACCTCTGCGAGCCGCCGCGATTCATGCGCGCAGACTCCTAGCCCTGGCTGACATAGAGTGACTCGAGCCGCGCAACCAGCAACTGCGCCATCGTTTCCGCCAGGTCCTCGCGCAGGTACTCCTGTTCGCGGGACGAGGCGAGGATGCGCTGCTCATCGAAGCTGATTTCACGGGACTGGCGCAAGGTTTGCCAGCCGATCAGTTCCTGGCCACGGGTATCGGTCAGCCGGAATCTGAGCGTCGCCGTGACTCGGTACTCCCGCACCCTGGCGTTGTCGGCAATGGTCAGGACCTCGGTCACGATCCGGTTTTGTGGAATCTCGAGAATGGCGGATGCCTGGTCCGCCGCGACGAATTCGACGCCGCTGCGCTCGAGCATGACCCGCAGGCGCCGCGCCAGGGTGCTGTACTCGTCGTTGATGATCAGCTGGGTTTTCTGCATTTCCGGCGGCAGGTTGGCTTCACCCCGCAGGTGGTAACCGCAACCGCTGCTCAGCAGAGCGGTCAACATCAGCAGCAGGGTCAGAACTCGACTCATGGCGATCAGCCGACCACGATATTCAACAGGCGGTCCGGCACATGGATCACCTTGCGGACGGTCTTGCCCTCCAGGTGCCGCTGCACGTTTTCCATGGTCAGCGCCTGCTCCAGGGCGCGCTCCTGCGCTGCACCGGGTTCGAGTTCCAACCGTGCCCGCAGCTTGCCGTTGATCTGCACGACCAGTGTCACCTGCTGGCGTTCACGGGCAGACTCGTCGGCCTGCGGCCAACCAGCCCGGTACAGCCGGCCCGCGCCGCCCAGCTCAGCCCACAAAACTTCGCAAATATGCGGCGTAATGGGAGCCAGCAGGCGCACGATGGCCAGCCACGCCTCGCGGACCACGGCGCGCGCCTGCGCCTCGCTGCTGTCGAAGCGGGACAGATGGTTGGTCAGCTCCATAACGGCCGCAATCGCCGTATTGAAGGTATACCGTCGACTGATGTCGTCGCTTACCTTGGCGATGGTGTCGTGCACCAGGCGGCGCATCTCTTTCTGCCGGTCGTCCAGCGCGGTGGAATCCAGCGATTCACAGGGCCCTTCGTCAACATGCGCCGTTACCTGGGCCCAAATACGGCGCAGGAACCGCGAAGCGCCCTCGACTCCGGAGTCGGACCATTCCAGCGACTGATGCGGCGGTGAATCGGAAACGGAGAACAGCCGAACCGTGTCCGCGCCATAGCGCTCCACCAGGTGGTGCGGGTCGACCCCGTTGTTTTTCGACTTCGACATTTTTTCGACGCCGCCAAAGGCCACTGCCTCGCCGTCGGAACGCAGCAGCGCTCCCACCGGCTTGCCCTTCGCATCGCGCGTGACTTCGACGTCGGCGGGATTGACCCAGTGCACCTTGCCGTCGGCGTCCTCGCGATAATAGGTGTCGGCAACCACCATGCCCTGGCACAACAGGCGCGTCGCCGGCTCGTCCGAGCGCACCAGGCCCGCATCCCGCATCAGCTTGTGATAGAAGCGGAAATACATGAGGTGCAGGATCGCGTGCTCGATACCGCCGACATACTGGTCGACCGGCAGCCAGTAATTGGCCCGCTCGTCCAGTTGGCTGTCGGCGTCCGGGCAGCAGTAGCGGGCGTAGTACCAGGAGGACTCCATAAAAGTATCGAAGGTGTCGGTTTCGCGCTCCGCCTCACCGCCGCAGGCGGGACAGCGGGTTCGGCGCCAGTCCGGGTCAGCCTTGATCGGCGACTGCACGCCCATGAAGTTGACGTTCTCCGGCAGCACCACCGGCAGTTCGTCTTCGGGCACCGGCACTGCACCACAGGAATCGCAGTAGATTACGGGAATCGGACAGCCCCAGTAACGCTGACGGCTGACGCCCCAATCGCGCAGGCGGTAGTTGACCTTGCGTTCGCCGAAACCCTGTTCGACCAGCCACCGGGTCGCCTGCTCCTTCGCCTCGACTACCTCCAGGCCATCCAGCCATTCGCTGTTGATCGCCGGACCGTCTTCGGTCCACGCTTCGCCCACCCAGCCTTCCGGGGGCGCTACGGTGCGGATGATCGGCAGTCCATGGCTGCTTGCAAAATCCCAGTCACGCTGGTCCTGGCCCGGTACCGCCATGATGGCGCCGGTGCCGTAGCCCATCAGCACGTAGTCGGCCAGGTACAGCGGCACCGGTTTGCGCGTGAACGGATTCAGCAGGTAGGCCCCGGTAAATACGCCCCGCTTCTCGAGGCTGCCCTCGACAGCCAGGCGGTCTTCCTCGGTGGTCTGCCGCGCAAGCGCAACGAAATCTTCCACGGCCGCCTTTTGTTCGGGCCGCGTGACCTGGGCGACCAGTGGATGCTCGGGAGCCAACACGGCATAGGTCATGCCAAAGGAAGTATCCGGCCGGGTCGTGAAAACCCGCACGGCTCGCCCATCGGCATCCGTTACGCCATCGGCGTCACATACCTTCATTTCGAATTCGGCGCCTTCCGAACGCCCGATCCAGTTGCGCTGCATGGTCTTGACGGCTTCGGGCCAGCCGTCCAGCTTATCCAGGCCCTGCAGCAATTCTTCGGCGTAGTCAGTGATCTTCAGAAACCACTGGGGGATCGAACGGCGCTCGACCACCGCCCCGGAGCGCCAGCCACGGCCATCAACGACCTGCTCGTTGGCCAGCACCGTCTGGTCGACCGGGTCCCAGTTCACTTCGGAATCCTTGCGGTAGGCCAGCCCCTGCCGCATCAGGCGCGTGAACATCACCTGCTCCCAGCGATAGTACTCGGGACGGCAGGTGGTTACTTCCCGCGACCAGTCGTAGGCGAAGCCCAACCGCTTGAGTTGCCCGCGCATGTGCTCGATGTTGGCGTAGGTCCACTTGGCCGGCGCAGTCCTGTTCCTGATGGCGGCGTTCTCCGCCGGCAGGCCGAACGCATCCCAGCCCATCGGCTGCAAAACGTTGCGCCCGCACATGCGGTGGTAACGGCTGATCACGTCGCCAATGGTGTAATTCCGCACATGGCCCATATGCAGGGCGCCGGACGGATACGGCAGCATGGACAGGCAGTAGAATTTTTCGGCACCCGCCGTTTCCTCTGCCCGAAAAGCCTGCTCCCGCTCCCAGAATTCCTGCACCCGGGTTTCGACCTCAGCGGGATTGTAGGGCCTGCTTGCCATATAATTGGGGTCCGTCGCAAATTCGAGAATGAAGAGCGGAAGCATAACTGACCCCCCCGCCATAGGAAAGACCTGAACATGAGCCCGAATGTGAATGCTACCGACCCAATTCTGCTCGGCAAGGGGGAGAATCTCCAATACCTGCTGCCGGCTTTCGGCAACCGGCATGGACTGGTGACCGGAGCGACTGGAACCGGCAAGACCGTCACGCTGCAGGTCATCGCCGAAGGGTTCTCGCGCATCGGCGTGCCGGTGTTCCTGGCCGACGTCAAGGGTGACCTGGCCGGCCTCAGCCAACCCATCGCACCGCACCCGAAAATCGACGAGCGGCTGCAGAAGATCGGTATCACCGACTTCGCGCCGACCGCCTGGCCGGTGGTGCTCTGGGACCTGTTTGGAAAAGACGGCCACCCGGTGCGCACCACCATCTCCGAGATGGGCCCCCTGCTCCTGTCGAGCCTGCTGGAACTCAACGACACGCAAGAGGGCGTTCTGAATGTCGCCTTCCGGGTCGCCGACGATGAAGGTCTGCTGCTGCTGGACCTGGAGGATCTGCGCGCGCTGCTGCGCTTCGTGGCCGACAATGCAAAGCAGTTTTCCACGCAGTACGGCAACATCAGCAGCGCGTCCGTGGCCGCGATCCAGCGGCGCCTGTTGGTGCTGGAAGAACAGGGCGCGGAGCATTTCTTCGGCGAACCCGCCCTCGAACTGACCGACATCCAGCGCCTGGATCTCAGCGGCCGCGGGGTGATCAACGTGCTCGCAGCGGATCGGCTGATTCAGAAGCCACGCCTGTACGCCACCTTCCTGCTGTGGTTGCTGTCCGAGTTGTTCGAGGAACTGCCCGAAGTCGGCGACCCGGAAAAGCCCCGACTGGTGTTCTTTTTCGACGAGGCCCACCTGCTGTTCGACAACGCGCCCCGCGCGCTGGTCTCGCAAGTCGAGCAGGTGGTGCGGCTGATTCGCTCCAAAGGTGTGGGCGTGTTTTTTGTCACCCAGAATCCACTGGATGTGCCCGAGACGGTACTCGGACAACTCGGCAACCGCATCCAGCATGCGATGCGTGCCTACACGGCCCGTGAACAAAAGGCCATCCGTGCGGCCGCGCAGACTTTTCGCGGCAACCCGAACCTCGACACCGAGCAGGCCTTCACACAGATGGGTGTAGGTGAGGCGCTGATTTCGACGCTGCAGGCCAAGGGTGTGCCCGGCATGGTCGATCGGACGCTGATCCGACCGCCCACGTCGCGCATCGGCCCGATCAGCGAACAGGAGCGCAGCGAGGTCCGCTCCCGCAGCCCGGTCGGCAGCCGCTATGACCAGACACTGAACCGGGAATCCGCCCAGGAGGTGTTGCAGGCCCGGGCGGAACAACGGGCTCGCGTGGCCGAGCAGGAAGCGGGGAAAAATCCGGAATCCGGACGCCCGGCGCCCACGCAGCGCCGCAGTAACCGTCAAACACCGACCGAAGCCGCCATCAAGAGTTTCCTGCGCAGCGCGAGCACCACCCTGGGGCGCGAGATCATGCGCGGGATCCTCGGCGTCATCAAGAAAACATAAATTCGGTCCTACGTCCGCATTTTTCCGCGGACGTGTTTGACCAGGCCGTCCAGCCCGGGAATGTCCTTTGGCAATGCATCGCGTTCGCCCGCCAGCGCCGGCTGGATGGCATCGGCCAGGGACTTGCCCAGCTCCACGCCCCACTGGTCGAAGGCGTTGATTCGCCAGACCACGCTCTCGACGAACACCATCAGTTCGTACATCGCCAGCAGCCTGCCCAGGATTTCCGGATCGAGCCGATCGAGCATGATGACGGTGGAGGGGCGGTTGCCCGGCATGACCCGGTGCGGCAGCAAAGCCTCAACTTCTGCCTCCGGCACACCCTGGCGCCGCATCATCTCCCCGGTTTGCTCGCGGTCGCGGCCGACCGCGAAGGCCGTGGCCTGGGCCAGCATGTGCGAAAGCAACTGCTGCTGGGCTTCCAGGTCTTCGTGGTCCGGCTGGATTACACCGATGAAATCCAGCGGCACGACAGCCGTGCCCTGGTGAAACGCCTGGAACAGGGCGTGCTGCGCATCGGTCCCGGTATCGCCCATCACCACCGGTGAGGTTTCATGGGCAACCGGATGACCGTCGATGTCGACCGATTTGCCGTTCGATTCCATTTCGACTTGCTGCAACCAGGCCGGCAGGCCAGCGAGACGACTGTCGTAAGGAATGAGCCCGCGCACGCCGAATCCGCAGACGTTGCGGTGCCATACCGACAGCAGCCCCATGATCACCGGCAGATTGTCGGACAGCGCAGCCGTCCGGAAGTGACGGTCCATGGCGGCGCCACCTTGAAGAAATTGCTCGAATCCGTCCGGCCCCATCGTGATCGCAGCCGTCACGCCCACCGGCGACCAGACCGAAAAGCGTCCGCCGGTCCAATCACCCATCTGCAAGACATGCTCGGCCGGCACCCCAAATGCCTCGGCCCGGGCGGCGGCGGCGGTGACAGCAAACAGCCGCCGGTCGGCCTGCCGCTGATCCAAAGCGGTGCGCTGCCACTGGCGAATGCGCCGGGCATGCAGCAGCACTTCGCTGGTGGTGAAGCTCTTGGAGACCAGAATGACAGCCGTTTCCCGCGGGTCGATGCGCGCCAGCAGGCGTTCGCGCGCCAGTGCGTCCACCGAGCTGAGGAAGTGGATCGCGGGGCAATCACCGGCCGGCGGAAATGCTTCGCACAACAGGCGCGGACCCAGCAGCGAGCCGCCGATACCGATGTGCACGATGTGA
>JAPHSB010000048.1 GCA_026193295.1 Lysobacterales bacterium | reverse complement strand
ATTTGCACCCATTCCTTCATCGGGCGTTTTCACGGGCGGCGCGGCCTTTTGCTGAAAGGGTGGCATGGCCTGCTGCGTCCGGGTGGGCATATCGTCACGACAACCCGCATCAGGCCCGGCATGACGGACATCGTGCGATTCAGCCCCCATGAAGTAGAGACGTTTACGGCCCGTGCGCTCGAGCTCGCGCGGAGCTGTGGTGAATTGGGCGCGGTCAAGCCTCAAACCATTGCCGGGTGGGCCAGGGAATATGCGCAGCGCAAATTCAACTACCCGCTCAATTCATGCGAAGAGCTTGCAGCCTCTTTCGCGCGTGCCGGCCTGCACGTGACCTCGCTCGATCGAGTCTGCGGGCAAAACGATAAGCCGAGCGGTCCCAGCCTGGGCATCCGCAGCGAACGCATACGGATAGTCGCCAGCAGGCCATGAACGACCTCGCGGGCATGCAGACTCTGACAACCGGCAATTCGCCTCAACCTGCAGGGCGCCGGAAAAGCGGTTCAGGCTTCCATCCCGGCTGGTATCATCCGTGTGATTTCAACAACGTGGGGTAAAGGTTTTGCCAATCCTGTTCGTAAGCGGTGTCAATGATCTCTCGACGATCGGCCTCACGCTCGATGACAAGGGCCAGCTCGGCCACCTGATGGACGGCAACTGCTCGATTCACCATCGGCTGCCGCTCAAGGAAGGCATGGCCGGCTCGTTTTTGATCTTCGGCAAGGGGGTCCAGCAGCGCAGCGCCGAATTCAAAACCGTGCCTTCACTCATCTTCAACCAGATTGCCGATCCGGACACCCATCGCGGCGCGCTCGAGCGCTGCATCCAATTGTGTGAACAGATCAACACGACCGTTATCAACCATCCGCGGTACGTATTGCAGACTTCGCGCGACCAGGTATCGGAGAAGCTGCAGGGTATACCCGGTGTCATCATGCCCAGGACGCAACGCTGCCGCCCACGCTCGCCGGACGAGGTGTTCTCCCGCGCCGCCGCCGAAGGTTTCGGTTTTCCGTTCATTATCCGGGTGGCGGGACTGCACGGTGGCAAGAGCATGATCAAAGTTGACGGCCACGACGACTATGCCGCATTGCACGCGCTACCGTTCGACGGGCGAGATTTCTACCTGGTCGAGTATGTGGACTACCGGGACGACAACGGCTTCCACCACAAGCAGCGCATTCTCGTGATCGACGGCGAACCCTTGCTGCGCCACACGCTGTACAACAGCGACTGGAACGTCCATGGCAACAGCCGCGCATTCATGCTGGAGCGCGAAAGCTGGGAGCAAGACATCGCCCACTTCGCCCACCTGCGTGACGAGATGCTGCCGCCCCTGCGGCCCGCGATCACCGAAATCGCACGCCGAATGCAACTGGAGTACTTTGGCATGGACTGTAACCTGCGCCCCGACGGGCAGCTGCTGGTGTTCGAGGCCAATGCCAACATGAACGTGCTGCATGGCAGGAGTCCCCAGACCCTCTATCGGCGCAAAGCGGTCGTGGAAAAGCTGCATGCCCTGTTGACGAAGTATTCCGGGGAGAAGGTGATCTAGCGCAGGAACGGGCTCGGCCTGCATTCTGAATGCCGGACGCGACCATACTCTGTTGGCTCGTGTTCCGCTCCGGGCCGTCGGCGGTACTTGCCCGAATCGAACAACATGTGCTTTAGTCTCCCTATCTGCCCCGACGGAGCTTCCCTCCTCCACCAGCATCCGTCGAAGGCAAGCACTCACCCAACCCAGGAATCGATTCGTGGACACCAACAATGACTGAACGCGCTCCCTCCCCGGCCCTGATCCTGTTTCTCAGCCTGACGCTTGCAGTGACAACGTCGGCCCTCGCCCAACCGGACCCGCCGGGCGCGGCACCGGTCGATCGACGAAGCGACACGGACTGGCCCCAGCTCGAGCAGGTCGATACGGTGCTGGCCGGGCTCGCCCAGCCGGCGGATGAAAATGGGTTGCCTCACTGGAGCGCCCAGACGGTGGCGGCACG
Organism: Lysobacterales bacterium; assembly: GCA_026193295.1. Classification (GTDB taxonomy): domain Bacteria; phylum Pseudomonadota; class Gammaproteobacteria; order Xanthomonadales; family SZUA-36; genus CALKKN01. The sequence continues at coordinate 1,724 of JAPHSB010000048.1, read as the reverse complement.
AGCCGCGGCCATTGAGCAACAGCGTCAGCAACTCGAAGCGATCAATCCTTCACAGTGGTCAGTAGGCGGCAAGGTCGACTACCTGCTGGTCTGGGCGCGACTGCACGGACTCGAGTTCGAACATCGGGTCCTGCAGCCTTGGGCCCGCGACCCGATCTTCTGGCTCGGACAGGTGGAAACGGTGCCCTATGCAGAGTTGCCACTCACGGGCAATGAGGCCGTCAGCTGGCGGGCAAGGCTCGCAGCGGTCCCTGCTCTTTTCGAGCGGGCGCAGGGGCTTCTGAGTGGCGCCAGTGGTGAACTCGCCGACCTGGCCGTTTTTCACCTCGAGCACTTCGACGGTGTCGGCCAGGGACAACCCTACCGCGACCAACCGCCGCAAGGGATGATCGGGTGGTTTGCCGATCTCTGCCGACGGGTGGGAGAATCCCAGCCCGAGGACCTGGCTGCCTGCCAACGCGCCGAAGCGGCGGTGATCGGTTACCGCAACTGGCTGCGGTCGAAGCGCGACCAGATGCCCCCATCCGCCGGCATCGGCATTGACGAGCTCAATCGCTATCTGCACGAAGTTCGCTTGCTTCCCTACGACGTCGAGCAGGTGGTGATCCTCGGCGAGCGGGAGTTCCACCGCTATCGGGCGGCCTGGGAGATCGTGCGCAATCGCAACCGTAACCTTCCCGACCTCGAACTCACCCGCAGCCGCGAACAACACGAGCAACGCACCCGGGATGGGGAGCGGCGAATCCGCGAACTGTTGGCGGAGCAGGGGCTGTTGACGATTCCGGACGACGTGCCCGAGACTTTCGAGACCGACGTCTTCTGGAGCCCCCGCGCCCTCGACGACCGGCACTTCTGGGAGGAGCTGCAGTTCCGCGACACGCTCGACAACCACATTCACGCCTCGATCCCGGGCCATCGCTTCGACGGCATGCTTTCGCAGCGGGTCGAGAATCCGATCCGGCGCCGCTATCGAGACAGCACCCGCGCCGAGGGCTGGGCCACCTATATCGAGGAGATGCTGCTGCTGGCGGGTATTGCAGACGACCGTCCACGGGCCAGGGAGTTGTTCTACATCGCGCTCATGAAGCGGGCCAGTCGCATCTATGCCGAGACCATGATGCACGCCGGTCGCTTCAGCCTCGACGACGCGAACCGCTACATGATCGACTTCGTCCCGTTCATGGAGGAGGACCTGGGTCGCTACGACCTCGAGGGCTACTTGCGCCGACCCGGCCTGGGCAGCGGGTACATCCTGGGCAAGATTCAGCTCGAGCAGCTGCTTTCGGAGCGCTCGCTGCAGCTCGGTGATGGCTTCAACCTCGGTGCCTTCCACGACGATCTGCTGTCGCGGGGCATGATCCCGCTAACACTGCTGCGCTGGGAGATGACGGGCTACGACGACCAGGTGCGCAAGTACTGGGGGGAGATCATTGGGCTGAAGTGAGCTGCACTGACTGACGCCCTGCAGTCGCGTATGATGAAGGCCTGCCGTCGGCATCATATCGCTACGCTGTTTCTTGAATCATGACCCGCAGATTGTTGACACTTGGGCTGCCGGCGCTTTCGCTAGCACTCCTGGCCGCCGGCCTGCCGGCGCTGGAAAACCCTCCGGACGTCGACCTGGACAGTGCGGAAATCGTATCCCTGGAAAGCGAACTTCCGATTGAACTGGATCCGATGACGGTTACGACGGAACGCATGTCCGTGCGCCAGGAGGCTGGACT
>JAPHSB010000302.1 GCA_026193295.1 Lysobacterales bacterium | reverse complement strand
CTTCGAGCTCGTTGGCCTCGAGGCGGCCAAGCAGGTCTTCCAGGCCTTCGACGTCCATCGTGTCGGTCAGGCAGTCGCCGATGGTCTGCCGGACCAGCGGGTGATCCGGTATTTCCCGCTCACCGCGAATGTTTTCCAGGCAGGCCAGTTGGTCGGGAAACACGACGGCCACCAGGTCCTCGGCCTGGTTCCGCTGCCACTGCGGTGGCAGTTTCTGGCCATTTCGCATGCGTTGCACGGCCAATGCAATAGTGGCGTTCCAGCGCCAGCGGGCCTCGAACATCGGGGCATCCAGCAGGGCCTGGGTCAACACCTGCCGGGCTGTCGCTGATTTGAGATAGGCCGGCACGTCCGCGGTCTCGAAACTGTGTGTCTCGCCGAGCGACAGGATCAGGCTGTCTTCCAATGCGGAGGCCTGCAGCTCGAAATTGAAGGTCCGGCAGAAGCGCTTGCGCAAGGCCAGCCCCCACGCGCGCATGATGCGGGAGCCGAGCGGTGCATGGACGACCAGGTGCATGTCCCCCGTCTCGTCGAAAAACCGCTCGAGCACCACCCGGTGACGGGTCGGCAAACACCCCAGCGCATCGCGCGCGGCCGCCAGGTAGGTGACCAGCTGCGCAGCCGCGTCCGGCTCAATTCCCGCTTCCTGCAACCAATTGCAGGCCTGCTCCGGGCCACCGGCTGCGAGGAGCTCCTCCAGCCGCGCGCGCAGATCCGAGACGGTGACTGACAGCTCGTCGCTGCGCCCTGGGCGGTCCCCGAACCAGAAAGGGATGGTCGGCGGCTGCCCGTGGGCGTCTTCCACTAACACCCTGCCCTGCTCGATCTTCAGGATCTGGTAGCTGTTGTTGCCCAGCTGGAAAATATCGCCCGGCAAGCTCTCGAAGGCGAAATCCTCGTTGAGCGTGCCAACGCGATACCCCTGCGGCAGCATGACGACGTCGTAGTCGAACTGGTCGGGGATGGCGCCGCCGTTCTGCAACGCCGTCAGCCGCGCCGCCGGTCTTGGACGCAAGCGCCCGTTGACTGCATCGTGATGCAGGTACGCGGCCCGCCGGCCGCGCCGGGTCGCGTAGCCGCCGGCCAGCATCGCGACAACGTCGTCAAAATCGGCCCGCGGCAACCCGCGGTAGGGCCAGGCCTCGCGCACCAGTTCAAACAGCGCATCGCAGCCCCATTCCCGCGCACTCACCTCGGCGACCAGTTGCTGGGCCAACACGTCCAGCGGGGCAAGTGGGATGTCGACGGCGTCCAGCACCCCGTCGCTCACGGCTTTCAGCAGCGCGACGCTCTCGACCAGGTCGTCACGCGAAAGCGGGAACAACCGGCCCTTGGGTACCTCGCCGACGGCATGTCCGGCACGCCCTACCCGCTGGATAAACGCGGAAATGCTGCCCGGCGAGCCAATCTGGCAGACCAGGTCCACGTGCCCGATGTCGATACCCAACTCCAGCGACGCCGTGGCGACCAGCGCGCGCAAGCGTCCCGCTTTCAGCGCCTGCTCGGCCTCGAGACGATGATCGCGCGACAGGCTGCCGTGGTGCGCCGTCACGGCCTCTTCACCCAGGCGTTCGGCCAGGTGCCGCGCAAGGCGCTCAGCCAGGCGGCGGGTGTTGACGAAGACCAGGGTGGTACGGTGGTCTTCGATCAACGCCTCGAGGCGGTTATAGATTTCCTCCCAGACCTCGTTGGCCATGACCGGCGACAAGGGTGAGCCCGGCAACTCCAGTCCGAGGTCACGCTGCCGCTGGTGACCCGTGTCCACGATCTCGCAGGGGCGTCCGCCGGTGAGGAAATCGGCGATCAGGCGGATCGGCTTCTGGGTCGCCGAGAGCCCGATGCGGCGTGCCACCCGCCCGCTGGCCGCGCGGGTCAATGCATCCAACCGCGCCAGTGACAGGGCGAGATGACTACCGCGCTTGCTGCCGGCGACGGCGTGAATCTCGTCCACGATGACGGTACCTGCGCCAGCCAGGATGGCGCGTCCCGAATCCGCAGTCAGCAGCAGGTACAATGATTCCGGCGTCGTCACCAGGATTTGCGGAGGACGCCGCCGCATCTGCTCCCGCTCGCCCGGCGTCGTGTCGCCGGTCCGCACCATGGTGCGAATGCCGGATGGCGCACCGGCTTGCTCGGTCAGGCGACGATCGATGCCTTCGAGGGGTATCTGCAGATTGCGCTCGATATCGTTCGAGAGGGCCTTGAGCGGCGAGATGTACAGGATCTGCACGCCGTCCTGAAGGGGCTGGCGCCGGCTCTGCTCGACCAGGTCGTCGATGGCGCACAGGAAGGCAGCGAGCGTCTTGCCGCTGCCGGTCGGCGCCGCGATCAATGCGTCGTGACCCGAGCGAATGGCGTTCCACGCAGCCAGCTGGACCGGCGTCGCGGCGTCGAACGCTTCGTCAAACCAGCCACTGACCGCTGGATGAAAGGCGGAGGATTGCATCAGGCTATTCTAACCAACGGATTATCAAAACCCGAGAATGCTGTTGGAAGAGATTCTGTAGGAGCGGCCTGTAGGAGCGGCTTTAGCCGCGATGCGTCCTTTCACCCCAGAAGAATCGCGGCTAAAGCCGCTCCTACAGGACCTCTTCCAGGGGCACGGGATCCCAGTCTGCCGCGGTTAACAACCATTCGCCGTCGACGCGACGCCATTGGGTATCGAATGCGAATACCTGGCCACTTTCCGGGATCCAGTTGGGCCCACCCGTCACCAGGGCCCTGAAGTGAGCCGAGGCGGTACCTTCGCCGGTCTCGATGACCTGGATCGGAAACAGCTGACCCTGCAGGCGTTGGTAGCGGTTCAGCTGCATGATCATCAGCGCGCGTACCTGCTCCCGGTTCATGCTGTCATTCTGGCCGCTGAAATCCTCGCTGATGTGCGCCATGAACGGCCGTCGTTCGCCGGCCTCGATGCGGGCTTCCATGTCCCGGATGACGGCGATGATCTGCTGCTCGACGGTCAATTGCCCGCCACAGGCCACAAGGCCCGCACAGCAAGCCAGCAGGGCCGGCAAAACAAGGCTGCGCCTGCTCACGAAGACTTATCGAGGTAAGTTTCCAGCAGGCGGGAGGCGACGACGATCAGGTCATGTTCTGTCACGATGCCCACCAGCCGCCCCTTCTCGGTTACCGGCAAACACGCCACTTTCTTTTCGCGCATCAGGCGGATGGCCTCGGACGTCGGCGTATCCGGCCGCACCGTCACCGGCTCGGTGTTCATGATCTCCTCGACGGTAGTTTTCAGGTCGCCACCGGTACGCCCCTGGGCCACCAGGCGCAAGAGGGCACGGTGCGAAACCAGCCCGACCAGCCGGCCATCATCATCCTCCACCGGCACATGTCGGACATGACGCCAGTCCATCAGCGTCGCGGCGAAGTCGACAATGTCGTCCGGCCGCACGGTGAACAGGTCCTTGGTCATGAATTGCCCGATCGTGCGGTAACTGTCGCGCCAGTCCTGCTCCTCGCAATATTCCGCCAATTCCCATTGACTGATCGGTTTGCCGGACGACTGCTGGTCGACCATGCTGCTGACGAGGGAGCGCAGCCGTTGATCCAGCGTGCCGGCGTCGCCCATTGTGTCGAGCGATTCGAGCGCCCATCGCGCACCGGTCCGGCGCAGGGTCACCCGGTCGTGCAAAACGCCCAGGTAACGGTCGATATCGTCCTGGCCGATACCCGCCTCCTGCAAACCTTCACGCGCCAGGGGCAGCAGCTGTTCCAGCACCAGTTGCTTGGCCGGCAGATGGGTGTCGTTGAACCAGTTCATCTGGGCCCGAATGCCCTCGCGGGCAGCTGCCAGGAAATTGGACTTTACGTCGCCGAAGGTCAGCAACTGGCGAATGTCCTTCACCTGCTCTGTCATGCCGGCCATCATGCCGTAGAAGAACGCGGCGTTCGCAACCTCGTCGATAACCGTAGGCCCGGCGGGGATCACACGGTTCTCGATGCGCAGATGTGCCACGTTGTCGTGCACACCGTAGCAGGGCCGGTTCCAGCGGTAGACCGTTCCGTTATGCAAGCGCAAGGCGTTGAGCGAGGGCATGATGCCCTGCTCGATCATGCCTAGGGGATCCTCCTCCGTATCGGTTGTCAGCACGATGCGGAAGCGCGCAATGTCCTCCTTGAAGATTTCGGTCACCGACTCCTCGATCCAGTGATCGCCGAAATGCACCCGGGGCCTCAGGCCCCGTTCCTGGAACACGTTCGAGCGCGTGTCGATGGAGTATTCGAAAACCGCGATCCGCGTCTCGTGCCACAGGCGCTTGCCCAGGAGGATCGGAGAGTTGACGGCAGCCGCCAGCAGCGGACCGGTAATGGCCTGAGCAATATTGTAATTCTTCGCAAAATGCTCCGGGCTGACCTGGAAGTGCACCTGGAAGCTGGTGTTGCAGGCCTCCAGCATCACGTTGTCATGCTGCATCGCCAGCTGGTCGATGCCGTTGATGGTGAACTCGAAATCCTTGCCCCGCAGTGCGCAGATCGCATCGTTCAGGGCATGGTAACGGGCGGTGGGCACCATCGACTCCAAACCGAGGTTGGCTTTGGTCAGCGTCGGCAGGATACCGACCAGGGCGATGTCGCAGCCGAACCGGTCCGCCGTCTCGCGTGCGCGTCGGTAGATGTCCTGCGCCTCGGCTTCGAGCAGGCGCAGGCAATCCCCGCTGAGTTTGCGGGGTGACAGATTGGCTTCCAGGTTGAACAGCCCGAGTTCATGGGTGAACCGCTCGTCGCCGATGGCCTCGAGTATTTCCAGGGACTTGGTGGCGGGCTTGTGCGCACGATCGATCAGGAACATTTCCTGTTCGGCGCCGATGCGATGTACTCCAGACTCGATCAGCCCCGATGAAAGCATGGTCTCAAGCGCGTGCACCTCGGCCAGCAGGGCTTTCATGAACGCCTGGTGAGTGTTCTCGTCCTGGTTTAGCCTGACGTTTTGTTCGCCCATGGATTTCAGCCGCGAGCCGGTGGTAGGCGTCGAGAATAACACACCGCCGGCGCGGTGACCGCCTGTGGGGCCCCGCTCAGATGGCGGCCCCGCGCATTTCGCGCAGCCAAGCCGGCATGACTTTCGTCAAGCTGGTTTTTGAACCGTCAGCACATCATATAAACTGGGAAAATTGGATTGGGAGAAAAACAGTGAACAAACCCTGGCTGAAGAGCTACCCCGAAGGGGTTCCTGCCGAGATCGATCTCGGCGACTACACGTCCATAGTGGATATTTTTCGCCAGAGTTGTGACGAATATCGCGATCGGACTGCCTATCTCAATTTCGATTGCGCGCTTACGTTTGGCGAGCTCGACCGGCTCAGCCGCGACTTCGCGGCCTGGCTGCAGGCCAAGGGTATGCGGAAAGGAGATCGCATTGCACTGATGATGCCCAACATCCTGCAGTATCCCGTGGCGCTTTTCGGGGCCATGCGAGCCGGCATGGTCATCGTCAACACCAACCCGATGTATACACCGCGAGAGCTGAGGCACCAGCTGCAGGACTCCGGCGCGCGGGCCATCGTTATCGTCGAAAACTTCGCTCATGTTTTGCAGAAGGTGCGCGACGAAGTCCCCGTGGAGCAGGTGATCACCACGCGCATTGGGGACCTGCTGGGCTTTCCCAAAGGTTTGCTGCTCAATTTCGCCCTCAAGTACGTGAAAAAGGCGATCCCCGGCTTCCGTCTGCCCGGAGCGACAGGCTTCAACGACGTGCTGGCGGAGGGCTCGAAACTGGCGCTGGATCCGGTCAGGCTGCAGCTGGACGACCTGGCATTCCTGCAATACACAGGTGGCACTACCGGGGTGGCCAAGGGCGCAATGCTGACGCACCGCAACCTGGTTGCAAACATGCTGCAGTCGAAGGCCTGGATGATTTCCGCCGATCTCGGCCAGGACGTCGAGATCGTGATCAGCGCCTTACCCCTCTACCATATCTTCGCGCTGACGGCGAACTGCCTTGTGTACATGGCGATGGGTGGCGTCAACGTGTTGATCACGAACCCTCGGGACATGCCGGGATTCATAAAGGAACTGAAGAAAGTGCCCTTCACGTTCATTCCGGGCGTAAACACATTGTTCAACGGCTTGCTCAACACCCCCGGGTTTGCTGACCTCGACTTCAGCGCGCTAAAAGGCGCGCTGGGCGGCGGCATGGCCGTGCAGCGGGCGGTTGCAGAGCGTTGGCGGGAGGTCACCGGGACACCGCTGGTGGAGGCCTACGGCCTGACCGAGACCTCGCCAGCCGCCTGCATAAACCCGATGAACATCGAGGGCTTCAACGGCTGCATAGGGCTGCCCATACCGTCGACCGACTGCGCCATCATGAACGATGCCGGTGAACTGCTGCCGCAAGGTGAAGTCGGTGAATTGGTGATTCGTGGACCCCAGGTGATGAAGGGTTACTGGCAACGCCCTGAAGAAACCGCCAAGGTAATCACCGATGATGGCTGGCTGCGCACCGGCGACGTGGCGATGATGACCGAGGACGGCTTCTTCAAGATCGTCGACCGCAAGAAAGACATGATCCTGGTTTCGGGCTTCAACGTGTATCCGAACGAGATCGAGGACGTCATAGCACACCATCCCAAGGTGTTGGAAGTCGCGGTGATCGGCGTGCCCGACGCCAAGTCCAACGAGGCCGTCAAGGTCTTCATCGTGAAAGCCGACCCCAGCCTGACCGAGGACGAGGTGCGCGCCTATTGCGCCGAGCAACTGACCGGCTACAAGCGACCGCGCCACATCGAGTTCCGCGACGAACTACCGAAGTCAAATGTCGGCAAGATCCTGCGCCGCGAACTGCGCGACGAGGAGCTTAAAAAACAAGCCTCGTAGGACCGAATTCATTCGGGAACATGAACCTGACAAGGAGGGGCCGGGTACCCCGGTCCCTCCCTGGGATGTTGCGCTGTTGTCCCGAATAAATTCGGTCCTACGGTTTCTTGCGTCGCAAGGTCTGGGCATGGATCAGGCCTGCTTCGCCATAGCGGCGGTTGATCTGGTCCGTGACCCTGTCGATATTCTGCTCGCCGGGGGTGTCCAATCGGTCCGCGGACGCATCGCTGCCCGCCCCGCCCTGCTCCAGGCCGGTGACGCCCACGCCAAGCAAGCGCAGCGGCGTCGTGCGGTGATCATTGCGCCAATTTTCGAACAGGGCGCGCGCCATGCGGTAGATCGTGCGCGTGCTGCTGGAGCAGGCTCGCAGGCTGCGGCTGCGGGTTACCGTCCGGAAATCACCGTCGCGAATCTTCACGACCACGGTTCGTGCCATCAAACCCTGGGCGCGCAGGCGCCTTGTCACGCTCTCGGCCTGGCGCTGCAGTTCAGCGCGCAACACGTTTGCGTCCGCAATGTTGGTATCGAACGTGACCTCGTGACTGATCGACTGGTCGGGCCGCACGGCGTCAACAGCGCGATCGTCTTCTCCCCGGGCCAGACGTTGGAAGTGCTCGACGCGGTTTCCCAACACGGGCGCCAGGAGCATGGCGTCCGCGCGCCGCAGCTGCCCAATGGTCAGAATGCCGAGTGACTTCAGCTTCGGTGCAGTTTGCTTGCCGATGCCCCACATGCGGGTAATCGGCATCGGGTCGAGGAAGCCCTGCACCTGCTCCGGGTGAACCCACAGCAGTCCGTCGGGCTTGCGTGCGTCGGAGGCGAGCTTGGCCAGGAACTTGTTGTGTGCCACACCGACGGAGGCCGTCAGCCCGGTCTCGTCATGAATCCGGTACTTGATACGCCGAGCGATTTCCAACGGGCCGCCAAACAACCGGAGACTGCTACTGACGTCGAGAAAGGCTTCGTCCAGTGACAGGCCCTCGACCAGCGGGGT
>JAPHSB010000026.1 GCA_026193295.1 Lysobacterales bacterium | reverse complement strand
CGCTAATCGGCTGTTCCCGACAGCCCGATTGTCCCGGATGGGGGCACCCGAGACCTTTCATGCGGCTATCCCAAATCGCGAACGATGTTCGCTCCTACAGGAGCTTCCGGTATTTCATGCGATGCGGGGTCGCGGCTTCGTCGCCCAGGCGCCGCTTCAGGTCGGCTTCGTACTCGCTGTAATTCCCCTCGAACCACTCGACGTGGCTGTCGCCCTCGAAGGCCAGCATGTGCGTGGCAATGCGGTCGAGGAACCAGCGGTCATGCGAGATCACGACCACGCAGCCGGGAAACTCGAGCAGGGCCTCTTCCAGCGCCCGCAGCGTTTCGACGTCGAGGTCGTTGGTGGGCTCGTCGAGCAGCAGGACATTGCCGCCCGAGCGAAGCAGCTTGGCCAGGTGCACGCGGTTGCGTTCGCCGCCGGACAGGTCCTTGACCCGTTTCTGCTGGTCCGTGCCGCGGAAGTTGAAGCGGCCCACGTAGGCCCGCGACGGCGTCTTGTAGTTGCCGACCTGGATGTACTCCTGGCCGTCGGCGATTTCTTCCCACACGCTGCGCTCGCCGTCGAGGTCGTCACGGCTCTGGTCGACATAGGCCAGCTGGACGGTCGGGCCGACACGGATTTCGCCGCCGTCGGGCTGCTCGGCGCCGGTCAGCATGCGGAACAGGGTCGACTTGCCGGCGCCGTTGCCGCCGATGACGCCGACAATGGCTCCGGGCGGCACGCTGAAGCTGAGGTCGTCGATCAGCAAGCGGTCGCCGAAGCCCTTGCTCAGGTGATCTACTTCGATCACCTGGTTGCCCAGCCGCTCGCCGGGCGGGATGAAAATCTCATGTGTCTCGTTGCGGCTCTGGTGCTCCTGGGAGCTCAGTTCCGCGAAACGCTGCAGGCGGGCCTTGCTCTTGGCCTGGCGGCCCTTCGGATTGGCGCGCACCCATTCCAGCTCGGCCTGGATGGAACGCTGCCGAGCCTGCTCGCGGCTCTCCTCCTGCTGCAGACGCGCGTCCTTCTGCTCCAGCCAGGAGGAGTAATTACCCTTCCACGGGATGCCGTAGCCGCGGTCGAGCTCGAGGATCCACTCGGCCGCGTTGTCCAGAAAGTAACGGTCGTGGGTGATGGCCACCACGGTGCCGGGAAATTTCACCAGGAAATGTTCCAGCCAGGCCACCGACTCGGCGTCCAGGTGGTTGGTCGGCTCGTCCAGCAGCAGCATGTCGGGGCCGGACAGCAACAGGCGGCAGATCGCGACGCGGCGGCGCTCGCCGCCCGACAGCTGCGCCACGGGTGCATCCCATTCGGGCAGGCGCAGGGCGTCGGCTGCGACTTCGAGGGTACGATCCAGTTCCCAGCCGCCGGCGTGCTCGATGGCCTCCTGCAGCTCGGCCTGCTCGGCCAGCAGTTCGTTCATGCGGTCGTCGTCCATCGGCTCGGCGAAGGCCATGCTGATCTCGTCGAAGCGTGTCAACAGCCCGCGCACTTCCGCCACCCCTTCCTCGACCACCTCGCGCACGGTTTTGCCCGGGTCCAGTTCCGGCTCCTGTGCCAGATAGCCGATGCGGATGCCCGGCTGTGGCCGCGCTTCGCCATCGTGGTCGGTATCGACGCCGGCCATGATGCGCAGCACGGTGGACTTGCCGGCGCCGTTGAGGCCGAGCAGACCGATTTTTGCGCCGGGAAAGAAGGACAGCGAGATGTCCTTGATGATGGTCCGGTTCGGGGGCACGATCTTGCTGACCCCGATCATCGTGTATATGTATTGAGCCATGGTTGCTTCCAGCGGAACCGAGAGAACTTGCGGGGCGCATTATGAGGTATGCCCGGCCCCCGGTCCAGCCGCGCCTCCGGGTGCAAAAAAGCCGCCCGGAGCGTCGTTTGGCGGCCCAATGGTGGTAGAATTGAATGCTGTATTTCCATCACGCCACTGGAACGGGCCGGGGACCCTCTGCCGGCTGCCTGCCACTCAACATACGGGACCAGGAATGTTTGACCAGAATTGCCGCATCCGCGGATATGACGATGAATTGGCTGACGCTATCGACGCCGAGCTCGAGCGCCAACGGGACCATGTCGAGCTGATCGCCTCGGAAAACTACGCCAGCCCGAGGGTCATGGAGGCCCAGGGCTCGGTCATGACCAACAAGTATGCCGAGGGCTACCCGGGCAAGCGTTACTATGCCGGCTGCGAGTTTGTCGACCAGGCCGAAGAACTGGCCAAGGCGCGCGCCATGGAACTGTTCGGCGCCAACTACGCCAACGTGCAGCCGCACTCCGGCTCGCAGGCCAATGCGGCCGCTTACCACGCACTGCTCAACCCGGGCGACACCATCCTCGGCATGAGCCTCAACGCGGGCGGCCATCTTACCCACGGCAGCCCGGTCAATTTTTCCGGCAAGTTGTTCAACGCGGTCCAGTACGGCATCGACAACGACACCGGCCTGATCGATTACGACGTGATCGAGGAGTTGGCCCAAGAGCATTCGCCGAAGCTGCTGATCGGCGGCTTCTCCGCCTATTCGCGCCGTATCGACTGGGCTCGAATGCGCGAGATCGCGGACAGCGTCGGCGCCTGGTTCCTCGTTGACATGGCGCACGTGGCCGGGCTGGTCGCGGCCGGCCTCTACCCCAATCCGTTGCCGCACGCCCACGTGGTCACCTCGACCACCCACAAGACCCTGCGCGGACCGCGGGGCGGCATCATCCTGGCCAATGCCGATGAAAAACTGCAGCGGGCGCTCAACTCGCTGGTGTTCCCGGGTACCCAGGGCGGCCCGCTGATGCACGTGATCGCCGCCAAGGCGGTCGCCTTCAAGGAAGCGCTGGATCCCGACTTCCGGCTGTATCAACGGCAGGTGGTCGACAATGCCCGGGCCATGGCGGCGGTCATGATGGAGCGCGGCTACAAGATCGTCTCGGGTGGGACCGACAATCACCTGTTCCTGGTCGACCTGATCGACCGGGACTACACCGGCAAGGACGCCGAGGAAGCGCTGGCCAGCGCCTGGATCACGGTCAACAAGAACACCGTGCCGGGCGAGCCGCGTTCGCCGTTCGTCACCAGCGGCCTGCGCATGGGCACACCGGCGATTACCACCAGAGGCTTCTCGCTGGCGGACGCCGAGCAGCTGGCCGGCATCATTTGCGATGTGCTCGATCATGTCGGAGACGGGAATGTCGAGCGCTTGGCCCGCGAAGCGGCGCTGGCCTTGTGCCGCAAGAACCCGATCTACGCGGCGTAAGAGCCGGTCGACTCGCGCGATGTGGTGTCCACTCTGCAACCATGAAATCACACGGGTGGTCGATTCGCGGCTGACCCGCGATGGCATGCAGATCCGGCGCCGTCGCCAATGCGAGGCTTGTGGTTCGCGTTTCAATACCTACGAAACCCCGGAAATCAAGGCGCCCCGTATCATCAAGGCCGATGGCACGCGCGAGGCGTTTTCCGAGAGCAAGCTGCGCACCGGGATGCTGCGCGCACTCGAAAAACGGCCGGTCGAGACGCGTGAAGTGGAGCGCGCCATCCGCTCTTTGCTGCGCCAGATCAGCACCGTCGAGGATTCGGAAATACGAAGTTCCCTGCTCGGCGAGTGGGTGATGCGGGAGCTCGGCAAGCTGGACCAGGTCGCGTATGTCCGTTTTGCCTCTGTCTACAAGCGTTTCGAGGATGTGCAGGCGTTCCGGGACGTGATCGAGCGGCTGGAGCGGAATGCGCCGGGCGAGGGTGACAAGCGCCAGATCTCGTTGCTGGAACCCAAACCCGACGTAGACGGCCGGCGGGACAAGTGACTTTTTCGCGGTTCGACCATGAATGCATGGCGGAGGCGCTGCGCCTGGCGCGCCGGGG
>JAPHSB010000308.1 GCA_026193295.1 Lysobacterales bacterium | reverse complement strand
GCTATTGCGGCGATTACTTTCAGGCGCCCGAACAATATGACATCGAGGATGAAGCCCCGCTGCACGACCGCTACGCGGACCTGCAGCTGCGGGATACCTCGGAGCTTCGGCTCAGCCAGCTGTGCCCGGCCGAGGACGCGGGCGCAGCCGCTACGGGGACGGCGGCGGGCTCGCGCTGAAGCGGACTTCCTGCAGCGGGCGCTCGAAGATCAAAACCTTCGGATAAGCCTCCGCCATATACGCCTTGACCTCATCCAGCTCACCAGGCGGGATGTGCACCGCGATTTTCAGCGGAGCGTCGAGATAGCGCTTGATCAGCTCGGCGCCGGGCCCCGGTTGAAAGTAGAGGAAGGGGATCAGGGCGACATCGACCTTGCGCTGCCCCAGGCCTTCGCGTTCGAAATCCGCGGGATTCATCGCCGCGTCACCGATGTGCAGGACGCTGACGCCACCCATCTCCACCAGGTGACCGAAGTTCTGGATGCGCGCAGCCTTGCGGGTGCCGTGGCTGAGCGGAAAAGCCGTTACCTTGACGCCGGGGATTTCGATCACCACCGGCGCGCCGTACTGCGGATCGATCTCGTGTACGCGGGGGCTGCTGGTCATGAAATCTCGGCACTTTTCGCGCATCAGGCCAATCACCTGCGCCGAGGAATACAGTTGGGTGGCAGTGCTCGCCTGCATGAAGTCACAGGCGAACTCCGGCTGATTGTGTTCGTGATGCCGGTGGCTGACCAGGGCCAGGTCGACGCCGGCGAAGTCGGCCAGCGCCTGGTTGAAGCTCGGGACGGCCTCGGGCGGCAGCGAACCGTAGACCGAATACGGCTCCACCACCATGCCGTCGATCATGACGCGCGTCTCGCCATTCGAAATGATCACGCCGGCATTGGCCAGCTTGGTGATTGTGACGTCCGCGTGCAGGCCGGCGCTCAAGCTCAGCAGCAACAATAACTCAACGACTACCCGACTTGTGCAGCGCATACCGTATGACCCCGTATTCCGAGCCGGGTCCGCGGTAGCGGAACCCGTTCTTCTCCATGACGCGGATGGATTGCCGCAAGTGCGGCAGGGTTTCCGCCGTAACCTCGACCACGTTCTGATGACTGAATGCCCAGGTGACCAACCGATCTACCGCCTCGGTCGCGTAACCCTGGATGCGAAAATGGCGCAGCACAGAATAGCCGATTTCGACAGAGCCCTCACGATCCGGTTTACCCTTGAACCCGCAGATGCCGATGACCTTCGGCGGATCATGCCTTTTTGACAGCAAGTACCACAAGGACCAGCCGTGTTCCGTCGGATCGCTGAGCTGCTGCAGCGAATACCGCATGGCCGGGCTGTCATAGAGTTCGGGTGGCCACTCGTCGGGCACTTCGGCGCCGATTGCCTCAGCGAACGCCTCGCGTCCCCCCAGGTCGGCCATCACCAGTTCCGGTGTGGCGGCCACCAGCGTCATGCGGCGTGACTCGACCACGCGCAGGGGATGGCGGGGCCGATGGCTCACGACGGCACCGCGGTGCCATAGTACCCGCCCAACAGGTCGGCCCAGCAGGCCGTCAACTTTCCGCGTACCGACGGCGGCCACAGCTTTTCGAGCGAGCGCTTCAGCCGCTTGAGATTGGCACGGAAGGCCGCACTGCCCTCCGCGGTAAATCGGGCGCGATCGAAATCGACCAGGTGGATCACGTCGTCCTCGGCGACCAGGATATTGCGGGCGTTCAGATCCGCATGCACCACGCCGGCCCGGTGAAAGCGGGCAATGGTCTCGCCGGCCCGACGCCACAGTTCCGGGCTTTCCGAGCGCTCGGCGATAACGTCCGCCAGGGCCTGCACGCGGAGGATGCGGTCCATCAACAGCCAGCCGCGGTAGAACAGGCCGTGCCGCTGGCACAGGGCCGCCAGCGGCCTTGGTACCGGCAACCCCATGCCGGACAGGGTCACCAGCATCTGGAACTCGGTCAGCGGGCGCGAACGGTCGAAACCCGTGAACAGGTAGCGGTCGTGGCTGATGCGCGCGGGCCAGCCACCGCGCAGGTATTGCCGCAAAACCGCGGGACCGAAATCCGTTTCGAGCAGCAGCGCGCTGCCCCGACCGACCGCGTGCCCGGCCAGCCGGCCCTGGCGCTCCCAGTAAACGGGATCGAACAGCATCGGGCCGGGCTCCTGAATGCGATCGGCATCATATACAATGAGCTGGGATTTATGCTTTTGGCTGCGGATTTTCACTCGCGGCTATTGTGCTGTCGACCGGAATTCACGTCAATTCGACCTTCGTTGCGCGGGATCGCCCTTGCTGCCACTCGACCATCAACCCGAAAGCGTCTGCATCCTCAGGCTGTCCGCCCTGGGCGACGCCACCCACACGCTGCCCGTGGTGCGGGCCATCCAGGACCGCTGGCCCGGCACCCGCATCACCTGGATCATCGGCAAGCTGGAGCGCCGACTGGTCGACGGGGTCGAAGGCGTCGAGTTTATCGTGTTCGACAAGCGCGGCGGCTGGGCCGCGGTGAGCGCGCTTCGTGACACCCTACGCGGCCGCCGCTTCGATGTACTGTTGCACATGCAGGTCGCGGCCCGCGCCAACCTGCTGAGCCGGCTGGTCGACGCACCGATTCGCCTGGGTTGGGACCGCGGCCGCTCGCGGGACTTCCACCATTGGTTCAGCAACTGCCAGGTCGCGAGCGTACCCTTCCAGCACCAGGTGCAGGGTTTCCTGGAATTTCCCCGCGCGCTCGGCATCGCAGTCGAAGCGCCGCGCTGGGACCTGCCCGTCGCCGCGACTGCGCAGGCGTGGGCCGGGGAACAACTCCCGGGCGAGCAGCCGACGTTGTTGATCAGCCCCTGCTCCAGCCACGTCCTGCGCAACTGGCGGCCGGAATACTACGCGGCCGTCGCCGACCACGCAGGCGCAAAGCTCGGCATGCGGGTGGTGCTGTCCGGCGGCCCCAGCGACCTGGAGCGCGGCACCGCGCAGGCCATCGAGACCAGGATGCAGGAGCCATGCCTGAACCTGGTCGGCAAGGACACGCTGGAACAATCCAAAGCACTGTTACAGCGAGCCGACCTGGTGCTCACGCCGGATGCGGGCCCGGCCCACATCGCCTCGGCGCTCGGCACCGCGGTGCTCGGTCTTTACGCCGCCACCTGGTCGCGCCGCTCAGGCCCCTGGACCAGCCTGGAACTCTGCGTGGACCGTTACGAAGAAGCGGCCCGAAAATTCAGGGGCAAAGAAGCCACAGAATTACGCTGGGGTCATCGGATCGAAGAGCCGGGCGTGATGGACCTGGTGCAGCCAGCAGACGTCATCGAATGTCTGGATTCCTTTGCCAACAGGTGATCAAAAAACGGTCAGAGCCTTCTTGAGTGTCTGTTCCGGTCCGGAACCGTTGGAGACCGTTATCGCGTAGGTGCCCATGCTGAGCTTGCGAGTGGCCAGCGTGACATCCAGCCGGGTGCCGGCTTGGTTGACGGAAGGCTGATAGGTTTTACCCGCGAACACGACAACCGAATCGGCAGCAAACCCCGTGCCGCTGATCGTGACCGCCAGCTCGCCGGTACCGTACATCACCGACGATGGCTCGATATCCGAAATAGCCAGGGCCGTGACTGAAGAGAGACCGCCCGCGACCCCAGCGGCGGCCGCCGGGGCAACTGCCACGCCCTCAGCTGCGGGCGCCACGCCCTCCGGTTGACAGGTCGCAGAGCAACCGTCTCCAGCGGCCGAATTCCCGTCATCGCAGGCTTCACCCGTATCCAGGACGCCATTGCCGCATAGCTCGCTGCACACGATGTTGGACTCGGAATCAAACCCGATGACATATGAGCCTTTGGGGCACATCTGCCCCGCCAGGGACCGGTTCCCGGACGCGCCTTGCGGCTCCGCCGCATCCACTGAACCACCGAGTACAAATGCCGCTGCACCAGCTGCCAGAAGGAACGGAACAAAGCTCGGCAATCCAGTCATGATGAACTTTCTCTCGCGTCGCCCATCAGCAGTGACAGGCCGATACGGTAAACCGGCCTGGCCTCGGCTCAGAAGTCGCCAATAACGACATTGCTCTTGCCGCTGACCCGTTCCTCCAAAGCCAGCTCTGCACCGGATTCCGACCGGGCTTCGACAACCAGGTAGACCTCGTCGTCGCCGACCACATCCTCGTCCAGCAGCTTGGTCTCAACTTCGAATACCCGCGCAACCTTCAATGGCTCGCCCGGGGCCGTGCGGGAACATTTGATCGTGTGCTCATCCAGTTCCACGGCAAGCACGTCGTCATCGAACACGTCCTCGCCCCACAGGCTGACGGTCACGGTGAATTCGCGCTCTTCGGCAGAGTCCGACTCGCCCGGATGCAACTCGTAGGAATATGCGATGTCGCTGTAACCGGGCTTACCGGCGGACGCCGTGATACCCAGTATTACGTTTTCGACAGTAGCCATGACGCCTTTCTCCTGATCCATATCCAATTTGAATTCGCCCTTCGACTATGGTCGACGAAATTCGCGTCCAGTTCAATTCGGAAATGGCGCCCCGCCCTTCCGCATGTCTACTGGGGCAGGTCAAATAACGAAAACTCATTAAAGCCGGCAATAGTCAGATTAATTCTTTGAAAGTTTAAAAAAAATATACAGATAATTCATGCCACATACTGAATATTTATTCTTAAAATTCAATGATATACATCATATATTAGAATATTAATATTTACTCATAATGGCACTCGATCCTAAAGGGAATTGGCCCCTCATGAAGGAGGGCCACGTATCTGGAAGTCGGACAGAGGAGTTGCCATGTTTAACAATGACCTATCCCAATCCCACCCCACCCGCAGCCGTGCTGCACCGCTCAGCATCGCTGCTGTCATCGCCTTCTGCGTGCTGCTGTGTCCGATGACCGGCCTGGCGCAGGTCAAGTCCGGAGCCAATTTCGAGAGAGCCAGCCTGGCAACCAAGGATGCCTTCCTCGAATACGCGTCGGTGCATGACGAGAACATCCACGAGTTGTACTTCGGCACGATCCTGTACGAAGGAACGGAGTCCTGCCTGATGTGTCACGAAGAGGAGGCCCGCATGGCCCTCGATATGGGACACTTCAAGTGGCAAGGCACGACCGACCGGATCGCCGGACTCGAAGGGGAAGTCCACGGCAAAAACGACTTGCTCAACAACTTCTGCATCGCCGTGCCGACCAATGAGGGTCGCTGCACGCAGTGTCATATCGGTTATGGCTATGCCGATGCGGGATATGACTTCAACGATCCGAAAAATGTTGATTGCCTGGTCTGCCATGACCAGTCCGGCACCTACAAGAAGGGCCCGACGACGGCCGGCATGCCCGACCCTTCCGTCGACCTGAATCTGGTCGCGCGCAGCATTTCCCTCGGCTCGAAGCCGACGCGGAAAAACTGCATCGGCTGCCATGCGAATGCCGGTGGCGGTGACAACGTCAAGCACGGTGACTTGTCGACCGACTTGCTCGCCACCACGCGCGAATACGACGTTCACATGGGCACCGACGGCGCCAACTTCGATTGCGTCGACTGCCATGCTGCAAACCATGACCCGAAGACCGGCGAAGTCAATCATGGCAACGCCGGGATGTCGCTCCACTCGGTCAACGAGGGCGAGATGAGGCAGTGCACGGACTGCCATGGCGGGCTGACCGTAGTTCATGCCGACACCCCTGCCGGCGTCATGTTCGAAGACGGCTGGCACGAAAAGCTGGCCTGCCAGGTCTGCCATATCCCGGCAATCGCGCGTGCCATTCCGACCAAGGTCGAGTGGTACTGGGCCGATGCCGGCCAGGACATCACGCCCCCCATAGACCCGGAGACCGGCCAGCCAACCTATGACAAGAAGAAGGGCTCGTTCGTATGGAAGAATAACGTGCGGCCCACGCTGCGCTACTCGAATGGCAACTGGAAACGCATGATCATCGGCGTCAACGACACCTATGACGAGGAGCCCATCCAACTGGCCGTGCCGCTTGGTGACCACGCCGACCCGGAAGCCATGATCTATCCATTCAAGATGATGGTCGGCAACCAGCCGGTCGATCCCAATACCCACACCGTGCTGGTTCCGCACTTGTTCGGCAAGCTGAGCGGCCCGAATCCCTACTGGGCCAAGTACGACTGGAAGCTCGCTCTGCAGGACGGCGCGAATTATACCGGTCAGAATTTCAGCGGGACCTATGCCTTCGGCGCGACCGAAATGTTGCTCTCGGTGAACCACGAAGTGGCGCCAGCGGAACATGCGCTGGGCTACATGGACGAAGGCGGCGGCTGCAAAGACTGCCATAACTCCGATGCGATCGACTGGCCGGCCCTCGGCTGGACCGGCGATCCGACCAATGGCGGAAGCCGTGAGTCCACCGCTACCACGAAGGTGCCGGACCTGAAAAGCGCCGAATAGCCGCGAGACAGGTTCTTATCGTCAGACTCCGCATTCTTACTCCGGAGTCATTGTGACCCGGGCATCATTGCCCGGGTTGCATTTTCTGCCCGCGCTAGCTGGCTCGTCCATGCATCGTTGGCTCCACAGGAAGCGCCCATGCATCGACTGGGTGACCGTGCTGCCGCTGAACAGATTGCTTGCGCGCAGCCGACACTTTCTGCACCATGAACTCAAACTGCGTAACGGATCGGGTACCCTGGGAGGCCACATGAGCAAGACAACCAAGGTCATTGTGCGCCAGCTACTATTGTTGCTGTCCGTGCTGCTCGTATTGAGCAACGAATCGATGGCGGATCGGAGTCGCGAGCAGACACAGGCGCAACTCGACCGGGCCTGCGAAATGGCCCGCGAAGCGAAACTGGCCCCAATGCGCGAGAAGTTCATCGGGGAGTGCGTGAAGAACAAGGAACAGCCTGACCGAAGATCCTGCGAGGCCTTTTATGCCGACTTCGGAGCGCAATCAGGAAATCGCGCACCACTGTTTTACGACCTTCCTGAGTGCGTCGAGGCCTTTGACTTTCAGAACAGCCAGCGCAAGCGTTAGGCTAAAAGGTCTGACCTCTGTCAGGGTCAGGCGAGCCCCGGGATTCTCGAACTCAAAGGCGCCGAGTACCAGCGAGAGGCCCGACACCAACCATAGGCTCCGCCCACGTCATCCGGAGTCTCCAAACCCGGGTAACCACGCCCGGGTCCTTTTTCTGGCCCTATCGACAGGAACCTTGAGTCATGCCGTGCGGAATCCTTGCGCGTACCTGCTGCCGGACAGCTGGGAAGCCTAGGCAGGCAGCTTAGCCGACCGGAGCGACTGTCGTTTTTGCCGGGAGGATTGAAGTTCCTTGGGTGACTCGGCCAAGGTATGCGACTTGGCCCACTGCTCGATATGGCCCTTGAGAATGCTCCACTCACGGTGCAGTGGGCACGGGTTCTGCGCGTCGCAATTACCCAACCCAAATAGGCAATGGTCCACCGACGGCTCGAACTCAACCGCCCGCAGGATATCGATGAACCTGACTTCCGCGGGCGGTCTTGCGAGCACGTACCCGCCATGGTGCCCTTTTTTCGCGTCGAGAATCCCCTGGTCGGTCAGCCTTCGCATGATCTTGGAAAGGAAAGCCGCCGGCACGTCAACCGCCTTGGAAAGATCACGAGTCCGGATCCTCTTTTCCGGATCCAGGCGGGCCATGTAGCTCATGGCCCGCAGGGCGTATTCGGCAGGTCGGCTCAGGTACATCGCCATAGTGTAACCGCTGTTGCGGACGATTACGCAGGCCGCATTTCAATGGAATTGACAGTCCATTGAGTTGATTCTATGTTGGGGCAAGTGTCAGTCGATACCAACTAATCCGCGACCCCGCAAGAATCCACAAGGAACTCGCGCGACAGAGAAAATCAAATGACCATCAGCCCGCACGAATACCAGTACGACAAGAAGAAACAGCTATCCGTCCTCAGCATGAACACACTGGCTTTTACGGTGAATTTTGCCGTTTGGACCATGTTTTCCGTCATCGGGATCAAGATC
>JAPHSB010000338.1 GCA_026193295.1 Lysobacterales bacterium | reverse complement strand
TGGGGTATCGCCATTTTGAGCCGATTCCTGGCAAGTTGGGGCGCCGGGTATATGCAGCCGTGCGACTCGTGCTGATCGTGGTCAGGGGGCCGGGTATAAATGCTTCAAGTGAAAGATGGAGAGGCTGCACAATGGACAGGGTTGCTGTGAGGGTGGGTTATGACCGAGCTCAGGGGCTTGATCTTCGATGTCGACGGTACCCTGGCCGATAACGAGCAGGATGGTCACCGCGTGGCGTTCAACCTCGCTTTTGCCGACGCCGGGCTGGATTGGTCGTGGGACGAGGAACTCTACGACCGTCTGCTGGCGGTTTTTGGGGGCAAGGAACGCATCCGCTATTTCATCGAGGACTTCCTGCCCGAGTTCGACCCGCCGACGGAGCTGGATGCATTCATTCGGCGGCTGCACGCGCGGAAAACAGAGCGCTATGTCGAATTGTTGCGATCGGGCTCCATTCCCCTGCGGCCCGGCGTCGGGAGGCTGATCAGGGAGGCGCGGCAGGCCGGTTTGATACTGGCCATCGCCAGCACCACCACATTCGAAAACGTCACGGTGTTGCTGGCGCAAACACTGGGCGAGCAAAGCATCGGCTGGTTCGATGTCCTGGCCTGCGGCGACATCGTAGCGAACAAGAAGCCGGCGCCGGATATCTACGTTTATGCGCTCGAGCAACTCGGGCTCGTGGCGGCGGAGTGCCTGGTTGTTGAGGATACTGAGCTCGGGTTGGCCTCCGCCCGGGCGGCCGGCCTGAAAACCCTGATCACGGTCAATCGATCGACACGAAGCCAGGATTTCACCGGCGCCGCCATCGTGCTGGACTGCCTCGGTGAGCCGGACACCCCCTTCACCGTACTGTCTGGCGACGCCGGAGCGGCCGAATGGGTCGATGTGGCCTTCCTGAAGTGGATCCATTCCCAGGCATGAAAGCAGCTTGGGGGGTCGCTCACCTTGACAGCTGGGTTTCAGTCGCCTGTAAAGCCCTTGAGATAATTGCGAATCAGTGACTCCGTGAGTTGCTGCACTGAATCAACGCCCGCGACCCCCAGGTTGTCCGATAGCGCCAGGATGCAGATACCGTGCACACCACCCCAAAGTGCTCGGGACGCCTGCAGGACATCGTCCTGCGAGTGTCTTCCAGCCAGCGGCTGCAGACCTTGTTCGACCATCGCGAACATGCGTGCGACTTTTTCCTGGTACCACGCGGGCAGGCTGCGATCCTCGGCCAGCCGGTGTTCGAACACCATGGCCCAGCGATGGGGGTCTTCATCGGCAAACCGGATATAGGCCTGGCCCAGTTGCACCAGGTAGTCCCGGGGGTCAATGGAGTTCGCGTGCGGCTGTGTCATCCGCGCATGGAGGCGGTCGAGCGTGCGGGCGTTGATCTGCAGGATGAGGTCGTCGATGTTCTCGAAAACCAGGTAAAGGGTCCCCACCGTGTAGCCGATCTGAGCCGCGACCTTGCGGGCACTCAAGCCCTCATAGCCTTGCTCCACAACGATTTTTTCGGCGGCCGTCAGGGCCATCTCGCGGAGTTCTTCGCGACTGTGATCGCTGCGTCTTGCCATGGTCTTTTGGCTCGCTCCTGTTGCCGCCAGGGCAGGGTAAAAAATCTATTGAACACCGTTCAGTGCTGTGCTACAGTATAAATGAACACTGTTCAGAATGCAAGTCCCCACCCGCTTTGGCGAGTGGTTTTTTTGGAAATTATATTGAACAGTGTTCATTAAATAGGAGATTGAGATGAACAGATACATGGCAACAATGGTTTTCCGACCCGTGCTGGCCTTGCTGGCCACACTCCTGTTTACCAGCCCGATCCACGCTGCCGGTCTGCTGACCCCCAGCGACGGTAGCCTGCCGGCGCTGGAAATCCGCGATCACCGGGTGGACGTCCTGATCGAGGATGGCTACGCCGTGACGACCGTCGAGCAAGTTTTCGTCAATCCCCATGCGCGGGATCTCGAGGCGCAGTATTCGTTCCCCGTGCCGGAGCACGGCACGGTGGTTGAACTCACCGTGTGGATCGACGGCCGGCCGGTCACCGGCGAAGTGCTGGAACGGGAAGACGCGCGCCAGCTCTATGAGCAGGAAAAAGCTGCCGGGCGCGATGCCGGGATCACCGAGAAAGACAGCTACCGCAGCTTCGAAACTCGCGTGTCGCCGGTGCGCGCCATGCAGGACACGCGGGTGCGCATCGTGTACCTCCAGCCGGCGCAAGTGGATACCGGCATCGGCCGCTATGTCTATCCGCTGGAAGAGGGCGGTGTCGATGAGGCGAAGCTCGCTTTCTGGACGGCCAACGAGCAGGTGTCGGGCGAATTCAGCTTCGATCTGCGGGTCAAGTCAGCCTACCCGGTTGCGGCCCTGCGGATGCCCAACCAGCCCCGGGCGGTTATCCAGTCGCAGAGCGACGGCGAGTGGTCAGTGCACCTCGGCAACCGGCTATCCGGCATCGACGATGCGCCCGCCCAGGCGATCCCGGATGTGCCGGATGCGGATGCCTTCGCTCCCCCAAATGCCGGCGCCACTGCATTCACATTGGATCAGGACCTGGTCGTCTACTGGCGCCACCAGGCCGGCCTGCCGGGTAGTGTGGACCTGGTCGCGCACAAGCCGGTGGACGGCAAGCGCGGTACGTTCATGATGGTGGTTACTCCCGGTGATGACCTGAAACCCA
Organism: Lysobacterales bacterium; assembly: GCA_026193295.1. Lineage (GTDB taxonomy): Bacteria > Pseudomonadota > Gammaproteobacteria > Xanthomonadales > SZUA-36 > CALKKN01. The sequence continues at coordinate 1,049 of JAPHSB010000338.1, read as the reverse complement.
TCGAGGAAGGCAAGGACTGGGTGTTCGTGGTGGACGTATCGGGCTCCATGCAGGGCAAATACGCGACCCTGGTCGATGGCGTACAGCGGGCATTGCAAAAAATGCGCCCGGAAGATCGCTTTCGCATCGTGCTGTTCAATGACCGCTCCTGGGAGCTGACGCCGGGCTTTGTCAACGTCACACCGCAATCGGTGACGCATTACAGCCAGGCTTTGCTGGCTTTCGGTCCGTGCAATGGCACCAACCTGTACGCCGGCCTGGATCAGGGTCTCAATTCCCTCGATGCCGACCGAACCGGCGCGCTGGTGCTGGTCACCGACGGAGTCGCCAATGTGGGCGAAACCCGGCAACGCCAGATAATCGACCTCATCAGGCGGCAGGACATCCGCATGTTCACCTTCGTGTTGGGCAACAGCGCCAATCGCCCGCTGCTGGAGGGGCTGGCGAAGGCATCGAACGGCTTTGCCGCCAACATTTCCAACAGCGATGACATCGTCGGACAGCTGCTGGCCGCGACGTCCAAGGTGACCCACGAAGCGCTGCACGATGTGCAGATCGAGATAGAAGGGATCAAGACGGCCGATCTGACGCCCAGTGAGTTCGGCAGCTTGTATCGCGGCCAGCAACTCGTGGTCTTCGGGCATTACTGGGGCGATGGGCTGGCGGATGTTCGGCTCACTGGTCGCATCTCGGGCGAGGACAAGCTCTATCAAACCCGCTTTGCCTTCCCGGCCGTGGCCATGGACAACCCCGAGGTCGAACGGCTGTGGGCCTACGCCCGTGTCGAGGAGGCCATGCGGGAGATGCATGACTTCGGTGAAGACGCCGATCTGCGACAAGCCGTCGTCGACCTGGGTGTCGAGTACGGCCTGGTAACGGATTACACCGCCATGGTGGTGGTGCATGACGAGGTCTTCGAGGAGCTGGGCATCGACCGCTCCAACCAGGCGCGGCGTGCCGTCGAAGAGGCTGCCCGGCAGTTGCGCGGTGATCGTGCGCCGGTATCACGGCGGGTCGACACAGAGCAGCCCATGTATGCAACAAACCGT